>DATFGC010000178.1:0-2034 GCA_035249765.1 Gemmatimonadales bacterium
TTCCTGCTGACCGGCGGCGACGGATCCGAACGGTTCGACGACCGGGGCCGGGTCTTTGTCCGGCACGGCGAGCCCGATGACCGGGCCAGCTTCGCCATTCCCGGTGTTGCCCCCAACGAATCGTGGCGTTACCGCCGCGCCGGCGAAGACCTGGTGGTTCACTTCACCGCCCGGCAGACCCCCAACGACTACCGCCTGATCGAGAGCGTCCTGGACGTCTCCGACGTCCGTGCGACGGTGGCCGGAAGCGGAAGACAGTCGGGGCCGTCCCGGGGCGGAGTAAACGGTGAGCAGCTGCTGCGTTCCCGGGCCGGGCTCGCCTCCCTGTACGAACAGCTTCCCGCCGGTCGGCCGGAACAGATCGCCGACTACTTGGTTCGGGAACGCGCCCTGGGCCGCCACGGGATCCAGATGGCCACCGGCTCCGACAGCTATCGGCCCCGCTACCGCCTCGATCTCAACGCCTGGGGAGATGTCGTGGTCGCCGGGGGGTCGGGCGCCCGGCCCGTGGTCCAGGTCCTCTTCGCGATTCCCGGCTATGCGGTGGAGCCCGCCAGCGGGGCCGCCGGGGTCGTCTATCCGGTGCGGGTGCGATTCGTGGCTCTCGACAGTGCCGGCACGGTGGTGGCCTCGGTGGATACCGTCACCCGGATCGAGCCGGGCGACCGGATCCCCGCCAACCGCAGCCTGGTCGGCCACGTCACCGTGCCGGTCCTGCCCGGGAAGCTCCTGGTCCAGGCGGCGGTGCAGTATGGAGACCTGGGCGGCACCGCGCTCGGAGTAGATCTGGTAGAAGTGCCCTCACCGGGAATCGGGCAGCTTGCCCTGGGGGACCTCCTGATCGGCTCGCGGCGCGGCCGGCTGATCCTTCCCCTGGCGGATGGGAGCCGGATGGCCATCTCGCCCGGCGGCGTGGTTCGGCAGAGCGACGGACTCGACCTGGCGGTGGAGATCTTCGGGCTGGCCCCCGGCTCCGAGGCGGCGATCCAGGTCTGGGTGGCGCCGGAAGACGACGGGGCCGAATCAGGGGAGTATCGCTGGCGCCCCTATCCCAGCGGATGGTCCGAATCGAAGGTGTCGCGCCCGCCGGGCACCGCGCCGATCACGCGCTGGCGGGTCACGCTGCCGCTCGCCAAGCTCAAGTCGGGATCATGGAGACTCGCGGTCGCGGTGACCGATTCGGCCGGCCGGATGGCCCGGCGGGAATCGGGATTCACGGTGGAGATGCCGTAGCGAAACCGGTTCGTGACAGATTTGTGATGTTAATACCTGTTTTCCGCGCCACTGCTGTAAAATCAGGCGTATTGTCCGCGGCAATCTCCCTCCCTACTTTGAACTTCCCCGCCGGTCGAACGCGGGAGCGAGCCCGCAATCGGCCGGCGCAGCGAAAACGCCGCCTCCAATTACAATTCAGTCATTGATCTGAGGGAGTCCCCATGGGAACTGCCACGCCCCGGGTTCCGTTGCAGCTGTCGCCCAACGCCATCACCGTGCTCGAGAAGCGCTACCTCCTGCGGGACGAGGCAGGGAAGCCGGTCGAGACAGCAGCGGATCTCTTCGGACGCGTGGCCCGAACAGTCGCGGAGCCCGACCTGGCCTACGGCGCCTCGGAGGGGGCGGTCGAGGCGCTGGCCGAGGCCTTCTGCGAGCTCATGGCCCGGCGGCTGTTCATGCCGAACAGCCCGACCCTGATGAATGCCGGCCGCCCGCTGGGGCAGCTTTCGGCCTGTTTCGTCCTCCCGGTCGACGATGCCCTCTCCAACGGCCGGAGCGGGATCTACGACACGCTCACCTCCATGGCGCTGGTGCACCAGTCGGGCGGAGGCACCGGCTTCAGCTTCTCGAAGCTCCGGCCCCGGAACGACATCGTTCGCTCGACCATGGGGGTCGCCTCGGGGCCGGTGTCGTTCATGTCGCTGTTCGATGCCTCCACCGACGTGGTGAAGCAGGGCGGCACCCGCCGGGGCGCCAACATGGGCATCCTGCGGGTGGACCACCCCGACATTCTCGACTTCATCACCTGCAAGGACGACA
>DATFGC010000179.1:0-2836 GCA_035249765.1 Gemmatimonadales bacterium
GGCGCGGTGCTGGCCACCCGAGGCATCGAGGCGATGCTGTTCGGGGTCACCCGGCTCGATCCGGTCACCTACTTCGGGGTGCTCGCCCTGCTGGCCGGGGTGGCGCTCCTGGCCTGCTGGATTCCCGCCCGCCGAGCGATGGGCGTCGATCCTGCGACCACTCTGCGTAGCGAATAGCGAAGAGCGAGTAGCGAAGAAAAAGCTGCGGATTCACTCTTCGCTCTTCGCTACTCCCTGCGTTTGGCGACAAACGCGTCGCGTCCGATCCGGGTCGAGAGACTCACGACTGAATCTCCAGCTGCCCCGAACGTCACGTGGGTCCCCCAGTTGTCCCGCACGAACGGATCCCGCCAGCGCACGTAGAACCCCGCCGCGCCATGGTATTCCAGATCGGCCATCTCTCCTTCGCCCATCTGCAGGGTTAACCCGCCGGGCCCGGAGCGCACCAGCACGGGTCCGTACAGCGGCTCGTCGTAACGTCCGGCGTAGGCCCGGAGAGGCAGCGGCGGGGGCGCGTCCGTCTTCATTGCCGAGATGGCACGGGCCTGGGAATCCTCCGCCGCGCGTACTGCCGGCAGCCTGGCCAGCATCTCCCCAGCCCAGTCCCGGGGCGGGTAGCCCAGGTAGGTGTCCATGATCCGGTTCGCGATCGCGCCGTGAATGAGCGGGGCCGACCAGGTGTTCACCACCACCACCACGCCGAGCCGGTCGCGAGGCAGCAGGGTCATGTAGGCGATCTGCCCGTTGCCGTTGCCGGAATGCCAGCGCATCGGGTGGCCTCGGTAGTCCATGACCTGCCAGCCCATCCCGTATCCCACCGCCGCGCTGTCCTCCACCAGGCGGGCCGCCCGCATGGCCGCGGTGGTGGGAATCCCGGTCTGCCGGGTCTGCAGCTCGCGCATCGCCGAATCGCTGACCATCCGCTTGCCGTCGACGACGCCGAGGCTCAGGTGGAGCCGCATCCAGCGGGTGAGGTCCAGCACGCTCGACTGCACCGCGCCGGCTGGAGCGGTGGAGTGGCGCCGGGTCTCCCGACGGACCGGTTGCTGCCGTCCCCCATAGGTCGCGTGCGACACCGCGAGATTCGGCATGGAGCCGGCCTGCTCGTAGGACCAGGTCGTCCGGGTGAGACCGAGCGGCCTGATGATCAGGTCGCGAAGCAGAGCTTCGAAGCTGGTGCCTGCCGCCGCGGCTGCGGCTTCGCCGGCCACGGTGTATCCCACGTTGGAATAGAGCATCTCGCGACGGAGGGGTAGCGCCACCGGGAGATGGCGGACCCGCCGCAGCACCTCGGCCCGGTCGATGGCGGTGCGCGCCCACATGGTGTTGGCCGACTCCAGACCGGTCCGGTGGGAGAGAAAATCCCGGACCGTGGCACTGTCGGTGAGTCCGGGGGTTGGAAGCACCAGATCCTTGAGGTACAGCCGTACCGGATCGTCCCAGCGGAGCAGCCCCCGGTCCACCAGGATGGCCGCCGCGGTGGCGGTGAACGACTTCGCCAGCGAGGCGATATCGAAGATAGTGTGCTCGTCCACCGGCCCGGGTTTCCCCAGCTCTCTCACCCCGTACCCCTTCGCGACCAGGACCGAGTCGTTCCGCACCACGGCAATGGCCATCCCGGGAATCTGCCCGTCGGCCACCACCTTCGCGATGTACCGGTCCAGCTCGGCGGGAAACCCGGCACCGGAACGGGCTGGCTGGGCAGATAGGTGTGGGGAACCGGTGAGCGCCAGGACGAGGAGTACCGTCGGGCCCCGGGTGTGTGGTGCCATTTTTTTGACATATGACGGCAGCAGAAACCGTGATCGTGACATGCTGGCTCCGAAATCAGCGAGGGGTGAAGGCCTGTCGAGCGGCGTGGCGCACGGCCACGTGGCGGTCGGTGAGGCGGGGGCGGAGCCGCTCGGAAAGGTCGGCGCCGCCCAGCTGGGCAAAGTATTCCACCGCCTGCACCCGGACCTGCCAGGCGGGGTCGGTGAGCGCGGCGTTCATCGCTTCGCTGAGGCCGGGATCGGCCAGCTCCCGAAGGGCGTGCGCTGCCATCGCGCGAAGCCGCCAGACCGGGTGGCCGAGCATCAGAACCAACCGGCCGGTTGCCCGCGAATCGCGCGCGGGGGCGAGGGCCCAGGCGGCGTAGGCGCGGATCCGCCAGTCTGCCGAGTCGAGGGCATCGAGCAGCGGCTCGACCAGCCGGTCGCCCGTGACCTGCGACAAGGCCCAAGCCGCCCGCTCGCGGACCAGATCCTCATCGCTCTTTGGCTGGCGGTCGAGCGCGACGACGAGGAGACTGGCGAGGGCCGAGTCGGGACCGGCGAGGGCACGCGCGGCACCCAGCGCCAGACGAGCCGAATCGATCAGCCGGGGCACCCGCTCACTGGCCGGATGTGCGAGAGAGTCGCCCCGCCGGTCGGGCTCGGCCGCGAAGAGATCGCTGCGGTCCTCGGCAGGACGATCCACAGCGAGGGCCGCAGCCGGCAGACTGAGCAGAAGGCCTAACCCGGTCAGCGCCGGAGTCATCCACCGGGGCAGGGGATCGCGGGCAACCCGGGAGTCGAGGACAGCCAGCAGCCGGGATTCGAGCTCGAGCGGCCGCGCCATCGCCGTAACCGCGCCCGGCAGTCCTTCTTCCATTCGAGCGGCATGCGCCAGCGCGAGCAACAGGCCGGCATATTCTCCCGGCTCGGCGCCGCTCCGGATCACCCGGTCGTCGCAGGCCTGCTCACTCTCGGTCCGCAGGTGCCTCACGGCCGAGCGCACCAGCGGATTGCACCAATAGACGATCCCGGCCAGGTCCGCGACCAGGTTGAACAGGCAATCGCGCCGGACGATATGGGCG
>DATFGC010000180.1:0-6147 GCA_035249765.1 Gemmatimonadales bacterium
TTGACCTGGCTGCGCTGGCCCGGACCATCGCGGACGACCGGGCCCAGGGCCGCACTCCCTGCTGTATCATCGGCAACGCCGGGACCGTCAACACCGGCGCCATCGACGATCTCGCCGCGCTCGCCGACCTCTGCGAGCGGGAACGGATCTGGTTCCACGTGGACGGGGCCTTCGGCGCGCTCGCGGCGCTGTCGGACCGCCTGCGGCCGCTGGTGCGGGGGATGGAGCGGGCCCACTCCGTGGCGTTCGATCTGCACAAATGGCTCTACATGCCCTACGACGTCGGCTGCGTGCTGGTCCGCGACCCCGACGCGCATCGCCGGCCCTTCTCGACTCATGCGAGCTATCTCTCGAAGGCGGCGCGCGGCGCGGCGCCGACCGATCACGAGCCGGGCTCGCTCAGCCCGGAGCTGTCCCGGGAATTCCGCGGACTCAAGGTGTGGATGCTGCTCCAGGAGCACGGCGCCGCCAAGTACACCCGGCTCATCGAGCAGAACGTGGCCCAGGCCAAATACCTGGCGGGCCTGGTGCACCGGCACGCCGAGCTGGAGCTGCTGGCGCCGGTGCCCTTGAATATCGTGTGCCTGAGGTACGCGGGGAAAACTGGGGGAACGGGGAAAGCCGGGGAGGGGCTCGATGCCCTCAACCAGGAACTCCTCATCCGGCTGCAGGAGCGGGGCATCGCAGTGCCCTCGGGTACCGTGCTCGACGGAAGATTCGCGATGCGGGTGGCGATCACCAACCACCGCAGCCGGCGGGAAGATTTCGATCTACTGGTGGACGCGGTGGTGCAGCTGGGGCGGGAGCTCAGCGCACCGGCCTGAGCCGGGCGATCCGGCCCTCCACCCCCGCGGCCCAGCAGACCGAGGCGGCGCAGCTTACCGTGTTGAACCCCGGTCCCGAAAGCCGGCGCCAGGTAGCGCCGTCGTCGTTCGAGATGGCCGATCCGGTGGGGCCTACCGAGACGAAGGTGCGCCGCCCGGCGGCGCTGACCCCGTACTGCACCCCGGTGAGTCCGGGGCTGGTCACCAGCCGCCAGGTGCGTCCACCGTCACTGCTCAGCATCAGGTTGCCGGCGGACGCCTCGCGATTCTGGTAGTCGCCCCCGACCGCCACGCCGTGACGGCGGTCACGGAATGCCAATCCGAATATGCCCCGGGCCGGTCCGGCCGCCGCCGGCGTGTCCCCGGCCCGCCAGGTCGCTCCCCGGTCCGCGGAGTACAATACTCGCGCTCTTGGCCCGCCCCCGGTCCCGATCCACACTTGGCGGTTGCCGCCCAGCGCGATGGCGGTTCCGCTGGCCGCGAAAGCCGCTTCGCCCTCCTGGGCTTCTGGGCTTCGTTCCGCCGGGACCTGGGTCCACTGGGCTCCGCCATTCCGGGTGACCAGGAGGGTGAAGCGTCCCTCGAGTGGATCGCCGAATGCGATGCCGTTGTTCGCGTCCCAGAACGCCATGCCGTCGAAGAAAATTCCCGCCGTGGTGTTCTCGTACTGGAGGCGCCAGGTCTTGCCGCCGTCGTCGGTCCGGTAGATCCGGGCGGCGGCCGGTTCGCTGAAGGCTGTGCCCAGAGCCCAGGCCCGTCGCTGATCGAGCGCGCGGATCGCGATCAGGAACAGGTTGGAAGCTCCCGGAATGCTGTCGGCGGTCCAACTGGCGCCGCCGTTGGTGGTCCGGGCGACCACCCCGCCCCGGCCGGCGGCCCAGACCACCCGGTCGTTTACGGCGTGGAGCCCGCGGAATTCGGCGGCGGTGCCGGAGGATTGCATCATCCACTGGGCCCCGAGCGGGCGGGCCAGAGCGGCGAGGGCGAACAGGGTGCGGGCGAGTCGCATCGCGCGAAGGTAGCTGTGTAACCGGGGAATGGGGAATGGGGAATAGGCAATTAGGCAATGGGCAATCGGCAAGGGCAATCGCGTCGCGCTCTGGACTTCCCGGGAGAGGGTGGTATCGTCCGCCATGGCCTCAAACCCCTCTGAAAAATCCCGTGCGGTCGCGCTGGCGCTCTGCATCCCCCTCGGCGTGTTCGGTGCCCACCGATT
This sequence comes from Gemmatimonadales bacterium, assembly GCA_035249765.1. Lineage (GTDB taxonomy): Bacteria > Gemmatimonadota > Gemmatimonadetes > Gemmatimonadales > GWC2-71-9 > JABFSM01. The sequence continues at coordinate 2,041 of DATFGC010000180.1, forward strand.
TTATGTGGGCAAGATCGGCACCGGACTGCTCATGCTCTGCACCCTGGGGGGCTTGGGCCTTTGGTACCTCTATGATCTGATCACCATTGCCAGCGGTGAATTCCGCGACGGCGACGGCCGCCGGGTCTCGCTCTGGGACCCGGAAGACGCCGCGGCGATGGCCCACGGGGTTCCCCAGGAGCTGCTCGACGAGATCGAGTCGCTGCGTCGGGAAGTGGGCGAGCTGGCGGAGCGGGTGGATTTCACCGAGCGGCTGCTGACCGATCCGTCGCGCAAACCCACTACGCCGGGCGGCATGGTCTGAGTGCCCTGATCGAGCGCCTCCGCTCCGCCCTTGCGCCCGAGTACGATATCGTGCGCGAAGTGGCAGGCGGCGCCATGGGGGTGGTGTTCGAAGCCCGGCACCGGCGCCTCGACCTCCGGGTAGCGCTCAAGGTCCTCCGCCCCGAGATGGCCACCGCGGTCGCGGCCGAGCGCTTCGTGGCCGAAGGCCGGATCCTGGCGCGGCTTTCCCACCCCGGCATCGTCCGGGTCTACGACGCCGCCGAAAAGGACGGTTTCCTCTACTACGCCATGGAGTTCGTGGAAGGGGAATCGCTGGCCGACCGGCTCGAGCGGGGCGCCCTCCCCCCAGCCGAGGCCATTCGCCTCGGTCACGATCTGCTGGGCGCGCTGGAGACGGCGCATGCGCTCGGCGTCGTGCACCGCGACATAAAGCCGGCCAACATCTTTCTTCGTCAAGGCCGGGCGCTTCTCGGGGATTTTGGCGTCGCCCGCTGGCAACAGGCGCCGGATGCGGCTAACACCACGCCCGGGGAGTTGATCGGCACTCTCCGCTACATGTCCCCCGAGCAGCGCGACGGCGTGCCGGCGAGCAAGCGGACCGACGTCTACGCCGCGGGACTGGTCCTCTGGGAGGCCTGCACCGGCGAGCGCTGGGACTACCAATCCCCGGACGCGGCAGAGTGGCGCCGGATTCCGCCGGATCTGGTGGCGCCGCTGCGCCGGGCGCTTGCGCTGGATCCCCGGCAGCGCTGGCCCGATGCGGGCGCGATGCGCCGCGCCCTCGATGGCTCCGCGCGGAGGCCGAGATGGCCCCTGGCAGTGGGGGGAACGGCGGTTGCCGCGCTGGTGGTATTGTGGCTGTGGCCGCCGCCCCCGCCGAATGCTCCCCATGGAGCGGTGAGCATCGCGGTGGCGGCCTTTCGGCCGGACTCGGGGTCGACCAGGCGGTTGGCGGACTCGGTGTCCGCCGCGCTCCGGGTGGCGTTGGAGTATCCCGACTTCTACGTGCTGCCGGCCGGCGCGCCACCCGACTCAGCCCTGGTCCAGGTCACCGGTTTCATCGACCAGAGGGGCGGACGGGTCCGGCTGCGCGCGCACTGGACTTCGGGGATCGCTTCCGATACCGTCGGCAGGGAAGGCGCCCTCGCGGATTGGGGTGAGGTGGTGCAGCAGCTCTCGCTTGGGCTGGCTCGCTCCCTCTGGACCCGCGATTCGGTAGCGGACGACTGGCTGCCGGTCGATGCCCTGCCTGCGAACCAGCGGAGTTTCGATCTGTGGCTGCGCGCCGAGCAATTCCTGGCCCAGGCACGTTGGGAAGAGGCTTACGACGCATATGCGAGCGCGGAGGCGGCTGATTCAGCCTGTCTCCTGTGCAGTTTTCGTCTGCTCGACATCGACCGCTGGCTGGACAAGACACATTCGGCGGAGCGTCTGGTCCGGCTCGAGGCGGGGATAGGCCGCTTTACTCCTCCGTATCAGCGGCTGATTCACGCTGCCCTCGCCGAGCTTCCCGAGCGGTTGGATACCCTGGTCGGGGCGGCAGCTGAAGCCCGCAATTTCTTCCTGGCCTCGTTCCAGTATGGTGACGAGCTCTTTCATCGCGGACCATTGCATGGCCGGCCCCGGAGCGACGCCCTGGGACCGCTCCGTCGAGCCGTGCAGCTGCGGCCCCGGTTCGCTCCGGGTTGGGAACACCTGACCTGGATTCTGCTCAGTGAGGGCGACTCACTGGAAGCCGCTGCCGCGCTGGACAGTCTCCTGGGCTTCCCGGCCGCCTCCTCGGGGTTTTCCGCCGCGTTGCGAGTTTTCCTCTGGCTCGGCTACCACTGGCGTTTTCTCCCTGCGGACAGCGCCCGGCGCTTTTCCCGGGGAGTGCTTTCGAACCCCGGGATTGCTGGCCGGGAGGAAGCCACCGCGGGCGCGCGGCTGCTGATGACCGCCGATGCTCCGCGGGGCGCGGTGGAGTTCGGGGGGATGCTGGCCAAGGCCTGGCCCGATCGTTCCGATGCGGTGACCGGGGGCCTCCTGGGGCAACTGTTCGGCTACGCCGCGACCGGCCGGCTCGATTCGCTTCGCGCTACAGGCGACCGGCTCAGCCGGCATTCCACCGATTCGGGATACCCGCTCCTCGCCTACGAGCTGGAGGCGCTGCTCCGGGCGTTCGACCCGGAGCCCGCGGTTCGCAGGAGCCCGGACCAACTTCGCCGGAAGCTCGATCGCTATCTGGTTCCGGCGGCTTTTCCCCGGAAGCTCCGGGAGCGCGCGGCCTGGGCGTCGGGACTGCTGGCGATTCGTTCCGGCGATTCGCTGGGCGCCCGGACTGCGCGCGAGATCTTCGGCCCGGGCGATGAGGGGCTCCGCGCGTTGCTGGCCGCCGCCGACCTGGCCGAGCGCGGCGATCCTTCCGGAGCGCTCGAGGCGCTCCCGGCGATGCCGGCGCTCGACGCTCCCGGGGAATCCCCCGATCCGCTGCTGGACGCAGCGGTCCGGCTGCTCCGCGCCGAGCTGCTGGGACGGCGCAGGGACTACGCCGGGGAACGGAGCTCGTTGCTCTGGTTCCAGCATCTTCAGACCATTGGCCCTGGCACCGGCCCGCCTCAGCCGGGCGAGGTCGGCTGGGCGGCCGGCACCCTGGCGCGCTGGCGGCTGGCGCTGATGAGCGTCTCGACCGGCACCGCCAAGGAGCGCTGCGCCGCCTGGGCCGCTGTGGCGCGGAACTGGAGTACCGGGGATCCACCGTTTCGCGCGCGGGCCGATTCGGCCGGCCGTGCTGCCAGCGGACCCGACTGCACATGATCACCTGCCGGGTGCTCGGTCCCATTGAAGTCATCGTGGCGGAAGGTCCGGCGCCCGCCGAGCTGCTCTGGCGCAAACACCTCGCCCTCCTGGTCTATCTGGCCCGGTCTCCCAAGCTGGCCCGCACTCGGGAACATCTCTGCGGTCTGCTCTGGCCGGAGAAAGCGGAGAGCGCGGCCAAACATTCGCTCAACGAAGCGCTTCGGGTGTTGCGCCGCAGCGGTGTGGGAGAAGGCCTGGATACCTCGGCCGGCCAGATCCGGCTCGCTGCCGGTGCGGTACACCTGGATGCCGACGCCCTCGACCCGCTGATCGCCGCTGCTGAGTGGGCCCGGGCCGCCGAACTGGTTTCGGGAGAGTTTCTCGAAGGATTCGTGGTGACTGGAGCAGCGGGGTTCGAGGAATGGCTGGCGGCGGAGCGACGGCACTGGACCACCCGCTCGGTCGCGGCGCTGCTCGGGTGGAGCGCCGAGCTGCTCCGGCAGGGACGGTCAGAGGAGGCGCTGTCCGCCGCCGAGCGGGCGGAGGCTCTCGATTTGCTGTCCGGCGCGACCGCCTGCGCGGTGATGGCCGCGAACGCGGGCCGAGGTGATTTCGGCGCCGCGCTCGCCCATGCAGAGCGGCACGCCCAACAGCTCCGGGAGCTGGGCATGACGGCGGGAGAGGAGACCCGGCTGCTGGCCGAGCGGATCCGGAGGGGCAGAGGGCGGGTCCGTCCGGCCCCTGCCAGGGAGGCGAGTGCCGAACCGCGCCGGGCGCCGCTGATCGGCCGAGGAGAGGAGTTGCAGCAGCTGCTCGAGGTCTGGGACCATTGCTGCCGGAAACCCCTGGCGTCGGCAGTGGTGCTGGAAGGTGATTCCGGTACCGGCAAGTCTCGGCTCCTGGAAGAGCTGGCGAATCGTGCGGTGCTCTCCGGCGGCGCGGTGAGCCTGATGCGTGCGGTGGAAGGGGATCTGGAGGATGAAGGCAGCGGCATTCGAGGCCTCGCTCGCGGCGGGCTGCTGGATGCGCCAGGAATCCCGAGTG
>DATFGC010000181.1:0-11025 GCA_035249765.1 Gemmatimonadales bacterium
GCCGGGTCAGCCAGCTCCGCCAGTCTCCCCGGGTCCGCAACCCGGGAGGCACCAGCCGTCGCCGCAGTCCCCGCACCATGGCACCGATCGCGACGTCGTGCCCGCGGGCCGAAGCCAGCGCGGCCGCAAGGGCGCGCAGGTGCTCGAGCGGAGAGCGGCGCACCCGGGGAATGCCCGGCCGGGGCGGGCCGAATCGCACCGCGCCGAACAGCAGCGCCAGGAGACCGACCGCCGCCGCCTGCCACACCAGGCGCCCCCAGGGCGAGCGGCGGCTCCAGTCGATGGTGAGCGCCGAGAGCGATCCGGCGGCACCGTAGCCATGATGGTATTCCTCGAACACGGCGCGATGGTACCGGCCGGCAAACAGACCCAGCACGAATGCACCCGCCTCGGTGCGCCGGAGCGCGCGGTTCCGGAACAGCTCCTCATCGGCCACCAGCACCACCGCGCGGGGACGATCGGCCCGCCGCAGCCGGAGCGCCACCGGGCGTCCCCGGGAGGAAAGCAGCAGCGTATCCACCCCGGCCAGCGGCGGCACCACGCAGGATACCCGGTCCACGTCATAGCTCCGGCTCGAATCCACCACCACCCGCTGCCCCGTCGCGCTCAGCGTCGCCCGCACCCAGGGCGCGCGCGGCCCGGGACGGAGGCCCGGCGGCGCCACCGCCACCGAATCCAGGATGCGCCGGTTGACCCGGTATCCGAAGCAGCGCATCAGGGACTGGGCATCCCGGCCGGCCAGGATGAGATCGGCGTCTTCCGCAAAGGCGAGCACGGCGCTCCGCTCCGGCGCCGAGAAATCCACGCTGGGGGCGAGGATCACCAGCACCCGCCGGGGCGAAGCGACGATCCGGGGGAGCTCGCGGGGACGCTCCCGGAACCGCTGCACCGGAATCCCGAGCCGCTTGACCGCATCGAGCAGGCCCCGGGAGCCTCCCGGGGCGACCGAGAAGGTCGAGGGCCGCTCATCGGTATCGGCGGCGGGCCGGCGGCCCAGCAATCCCGCGATCAGGATCAGGACCCCGAGCAGCGAGACGGCCAGCGCCACCTCGCTACGCGGGCGCATAGCGCTCCGGCGCGGCCAGCGCCCGCCAGGCCTCGAATTCCCGGAGACCGCAGGCCCGGCGGGCAAAGACGTAGCCGTAGAGGTCGCGAACCAGGGCGCGGAACTGGACCCGCGCTTCGGGGGAGAGCCGCGCCTCGCGGGTATATTCTCCCGGTGTCTTGCTGGGGTGGAAGCGAACCAGCGACGCGGCATCGAGCGCCAGCACGAGCGCGAGGAAGTCGTACTGCATCGCTTCGGCGTAGCGTCCCAGGCCGGCCAGCCGGTCGGCTTCGCCCCGGTACCAGGCCTGGGCCCGCCGCGCCGCAGGTGGCATCGTCGCGTCGGGGCCGCCGTTCCCCGCGGCCCGCACGGTCTGCAGGAAGATCCAGGCGGCGTGGAGGAAGATGGCGAGGACCAGAAGAACCAGACCGGCCAGCAGCAGCTTGAACAGCGCCGGATGGGTCGCCTGCACGTCCAGCAACCATTGCTGCGCGGCGCGCATCCAGCGCCGCAGCACCGCGTAGGTCTCGGGACGCTCCACCCAGCGGTATTCCGGGGCCGCAAAGACCGAGTCGAGCACCGCGCGGAGCGAATCGGCCGGCGGCATCAGGCGGGCTGAAGCGAGGACGCGAGCAGCTCCAGATCGAAGCCCTCCTTCCGCACCCGGAGGTCGTAGTACAGCACCGTCATCACCACGTAGACGAAGGGATAGATGAAGATCTGGAGCATCGACTCCAGCGCCAGCAGGACCATCGCGACGCCGCCTTCGGCGCCGATCAGCGCCTCCACTCCCCCGAGCGCGATGCTGGGGACCAGGAGCAGGAGGAAGGCGACCACCAGGGTGAGCAGCACCTTCCCCCGAAACCCCATGGTCAGCTCCCAGGAGCGCCCCATGGCCGCGGTGGCGCTGGGCGGCGACTCCAGCACCGCCACCACCGTACTCAGCACCAGTCCCGAGAGGAGGATCACCCCGGGCACGATGAGCAGCATGAACCCCAGCCCGATCAGCAGGGAGCTGAGGACGGAGATGACCACCAGGCGGCCCAGCAGCGACAGGGCACGCTGCAAGGCCACGATGGCCGAGGTCTCCCGGCCCAGGTAGGCATCGGATATCACAAAGGTGGACGCGGCGACGCCCAGCGCCCCGAAGATCACCGCCAGCACTCCGTATACCAGGCTGAGCGAGAGATTCACGAACAGCGCCCCCGAGGTCCCCAGGTAGACGCCCAGGGCCATCGGCAGCGACTGGCAGATCACCGCGATCACCAGGAGCGGCGCGAAGAGCGAGCGGTAGAGACCGAACGAGACGTCCAGCACCTCACCCAGGGAGAGCGGACGCAGCGCCGGAGTCGCGGCCATGAGAAGTCTCCACCTGGGGAAGCTGTGAACCGTTCGCGAGCACACCTATCATTGTCCCGAAGCCACCCTTTCGCCATCCCCCGACCGGCGTCGTGCATGCCCAACCGTCTTCCCGCCTTCGAGCACCGGCAGCACCTGGAAGTCGAAACCCCGGAACACGTGGTGCTGGACTACGAGCTGGCCGGGATCGGAAGCCGCACGCTGGCCGCGCTGGCCGACTGGCTCATCCTCGGCCTCGCGGTCACGGCCCTGAGCCTCGCCTCGGGGGTCTGGCGCAACGCGGCCCCCTGGCTGGTCGCGGTCCTCGGCCTCCTCCTCTATGCCATCGTCTGGGGATACTTCACCTGCTTCGAGGGGCTCCGGCGCGGCCAGACACCCGGGAAGCGCTGGCTCGGTATCCGGGTCATCCGGGACACCGGGCACGCCGTCGCCTTCTCCGATGCGGCGACCCGGAACCTGCTCCTCCCGGTGGATCTCTTCTGTTTGATCGGGGTGTTCTTCATCGCGATCCACCCTCGCGCCAAGCGGATCGGCGACCTGGTCGCGGGGACCGTGGTGGTGCGGGACCATCCCGCCGAAGTGCGCCGCCCTGCGGCGGCGCCGGCCGGTCCGGTGCCCGCTGCCGAAACCGCCGGCAGTCCGCTGCTCAGCGACGAGGAATTCCGGCTGCTCCGGGAATTCTCCCATCGGGCCGGGGCGCTTCCTCCGCCGGTCCAGGCCCGGCTGGCCCGTAACCTGGCGGCCCGTTTCGCCGGAAGATTCCCGGAGCGGACCGCCGACGACCCCGGATTCCTGGAGCGGCTCTATCAGGATGAGCTCGCGCGCCGGCGAGGCCGGTTCGGCGCCCGGAGCAGCACCAGAAGCGGGGTGGCCGAGCGGCTGGTGGCGAAGAAGTCGGCACGCTGGGACGAATTCCAGGCCCTGGCCCAGCGGGTCGCCCGGGATGGGCTCGACGCGCTCTCGGCGGAAGAGCTTCCTGACTTTGCGGCGCGCTATCGGGAGCTGTCGGCGGACCTGGCCCGGGCCAGGACCTACGGCGCCGAGCCGGTCACCCTGACCCGGCTGACCCGGCTGGTCGCCGCCGGACATAACGCGCTCTACCGGGAAGAGCGGCAGACCTGGCGCCGGATCTGGACCTTTCTGGTTCGGGAATGTCCCGCGGCGATCGTCGGGGCTCGGCGCTACGTCGCGCTCGCCACCATGGTCTTCCTGCTTCCCGCGGTGGGAGGCTTTGCCCTGCTCCGGGACCGTCCGTCCCTGGCGCCCATGGTGCTGCCCGATGTGCTGCTGGAACGCGCCGAGGCGGGGGCCGCGCGCGAGGCGCGGGGGTCGGGTTATGTCGAGGATACCGCCGGCGCCCGGCCGCTGATGGCCTCGATGATCATCACCAACAACATAAGGGTCGCGTTCATGTGTTTCGCGGGCGGCATCGTCCTCGGAGTCGGGTCGCTGCTGCTCCTCGCCCTGAACGGCCTTTCCATCGGCGCGGCATCGGGGCACTTCGCCAACGCCGGCCTGCTGGGCTACCTGTGGACTTTCGTGATCGGGCACGGGCTGCTGGAGCTGTTCGCCATCTGGGTGGCCGGGGCCGCCGGCTTCATGCTGGGCAAGGCCCTGATCCTGCCGGGGGACCTGCCCCGGCGGGACGCCGTGGTGCTGGCCGGAAGGGTCGCCATGCGGCTGCTCGGGGCGGTGGTCGTGTTTTTGCTTGTGGCGGGAGCCATCGAGGGGTTCGTGTCCGCGGGAAGCTGGCCGCTGCCGGCCCGTATCGCGGTGAGCGCCGGCAGCGTGGTGTTTCTCGGCCTTTACCTGTGGAATGGCGTGAGAGCGGTCAACGGTGAACGGTGAACGGTGAACGGTGAACGGTGAGTGAACCTTTCCGGCCGGAGCGCAGAAAGAAACCCCGGAGCCCGCAACCCGAGCCGAAAGAATCGGCCAAGGCCGCGTCCTTGCGCTACGTCAGCGACGACCATCCCGGGATTCGCCGCAAGCGGGCCGGAACCGGATGGAGTTACAGCGGACTCGACGGTCGCCCGATTCGGGACCGGGAGACGCTCAAACGCATCCGGGCGCTCGCCATTCCGCCGGCCTGGACCGACGTGTGGATCTGCGCCGACGCGCAGGGGCATCTCCAGGCCACCGGGCGGGATGCCCGGGGGCGCAAGCAGTACCGCTATCACAAGCGGTGGCACGCGGTCCGGGATGAGACCAAGTACGGCCGGATGATTCTCTTTGGCAGCACCCTGCCACGGATCCGCGGCCGGGTGGACAAGGACCTGGCGCTGCCGGGGCTTCCCCGCGACAAGCTGCTCGCCACCATCGTCGCGCTGCTGGAAGCGACCCTGATCCGGGTGGGCAACGACGAATACGCCCGGACCAACCGGTCCTTCGGACTGACCACGCTCCAGAACCGCCACGTGGACATCAAGGGCGCCCACATCCACTTCAACTTCCGCGGCAAGGGCGGCAAGCACCACGTCATCAAGGTGAACAACCGGCGGCTGGCCCGGCTGGTCAAACGCTGCCGGGAGCTTCCCGGCCAGGACCTCTTCCAGTACGAGGATGACGCCGGCGAGCCGCAGCCGATCAGCTCGGCCGACGTGAACGAATACCTCCAGCACATCGCCGACGAGGAATTCACCGCCAAGGATTTCCGGACCTGGGCCGGCACCCTGCTGGCCGTCCGCCGGCTCCGTGAATCGGGCTGCACCGAATCGGCCACCGAGGCCAAGTCCGTCATTGCGCGCGCGGTGGAGCAGGTCGCCAAACAGCTCGGCAATACCCCGGCCATCTGCCGGAAGTGCTACATCCATCCGTCGGTGCTGGAGGCGTACCAGGACCCGAAGCTGTTTGCCCTGTGGGAGAAGGCGCTGGACGGAGCCACTGAACGCCAGGTGCTCAGCAAGGAGGAAAGTGCCTTATTGGAGTTCCTGAGCGCCAGTGAGAAGTGAGAGGTGAGACGTAAGACGTGAGACGTGCCCATTGCCCATTGCCTATTGCCGCTTCCTATCTCCCATCAACTCGAATCCCAACCGTAAGATGATCAGCGTGATCCCGGGGCAGCCCGATGCCGGTGAGTCGCGAATACTGCGCAAACGGCTCGATCGCGACCCGGTACCCGACCGCGATGCGCACCCCGAGCTGGGCCATGAATGCCGGGTCGGTGGAAGAGCCCCGGAGCAGCACCGGGGTGCCCGGGGTCCCCGGGCAGGATGAGCACACCTCAGGGTATTGCCGCACCGCGAGCCCTCCTCCAATACCGAAGAAGACCGGGATCGCGCGGGGCCGGATGGTGGTTCCCAGGGTGATGACGCTGTAGCGGTCGCCGATGTGGGTCCACCCCAGCGCATGGAGACCCAGATCCAGCCCGATCCGGGTGAACGAGAGACCGAAGCTGGCGGAGGGAACCAGCGCGGTCTGGGGCGATCCGCAGCCGGCGCACTGAAACACGAAGCGGCCGATCCCCACCCCGCCGTGGGCATAGGGCCGGACCGGCGGGCCCTGAGCAGCCAGGGGCAGGACCGTCACCCCGAGGAGCAGGGCGGCGAGCTGAACACTCCGCGACCGGCAGCGCATCGGCGCCTCCAGATAGTCATTGCGAGGGCGCTTCGCGCCCGAAGCAATCTCGTTGTGGATCAGGCGACCGGGCGGAGCCGCATCCGCAGTCCATCCCGTGGCTCCGGCGGAACCCGCTTCCAATTGTAGCTCAAATCCTGGGACGGCAGGTCCCATTCGTACCCGCGGATCAGCAGGGTGAGGAACCCGACCGAAAGGATAGTCGAATAATCGAGCCCCAGGCAGCGGTGTCCGGTAGGGGGTTCCGCCCCCTGGGGAATGAAGGCCAGGGGATGACTCAGGTGCTCGGCGCGGCCGGGCGCAAACCGGTCCGGATCGAAACGTTCCGGCTCCCGCCAGATGGCGCAATCCCGATTGTTGAGCGAGAGCGCCAGGTACACCGTCCAGCCCTCCGGAATCGTGAATCCCCCGCAGTCAAAGCTGCGCCGGGCCCGTCCGAACGCAAGCGGCACCAGCGGAGTCAGGCGCTTGGCCTCGAGCACCACCCGGGTAATTCCGGCCAGCCGGGAGAGCATCGGCAGGGTCAGCGGCCCCGAAGCAGCATGCTGGCGGATCTCCTCCCGGCAGCGGGCCAGCAGCGCAGGCTGCTCGGCCAGCCGGCGCATGCCTTCGGCCATGAGCGCGTACACGATGAATCCGGCGATCACGATGTGGTGGACCTCGAGCGCCGCTTCCTCATCGGTGTACACCCGGCCATCGGCGGCGCGAGCCAAGAGCAGCCGCGAAAGACCGTCTCCGGCGGGCGCGGCGCGTCGTTCAGCGATGAGAGCCCGGATCCGGCCCAGCAGGCGGTCCCGGGCCGCCCGGGCCCGGGCGTACGGCGTGGCGGGCAATGCCAGCGGCAGGGAAAGGAGTCCGGTCAGGACCCGGGCATAGTCGGCCCGGATGGCCTCGGTCACCGGTCCCGGCGAGAGCCCCATGACGTTGGCGCAGATCGCCTCGATCGAGAGCCGCCGCAGCTCGGCGCTCGCGGAGAATTCACCCGACCCGGCCAGCCGGGTCAGCGTGGCGCCGATCAGTCGCTCCAGCTCCGGCAGGTACCCGGCGATCGCGGCGTGATCGAATGCCGAGAGCGCCATGGACTTGAGCGCGAAGTGCCGGGGGCCGTCGTACATCTCCATGTTGATCCCGCCGAACAGATCCACGAACGGATACGGGTGCGCGTCGGCCCGGGTGATGTTCTCGGTCTGGTAGAACGCTGTGGCGCCTTCGAGTCCCGACAGAAATGCAACTCGGCGTCCGAGGACGTGAGACTTGAAAACCGGGCCGTGATGGGCTCGGCGCTGGTCGAGAAAGCGAAAGACGTTGGAGAGGAATGCGGGGGTTTCCCCAAGGAGAGGAAGGCCCATGCTGCCGGGGAGGTCAGTCCGGTTTCCCATCGGGCCAACCTACTGCGCACCTTCAGGCGGGGTGAGACCGAGCCAGTTGACTTACGGTAAAACTTCGGTAAATTACCGAACAAATACCGAAGTCGAGGCTGGGAATGTTTCCTCCCAAAGTGCTTGCTCCCTCGCCCAATCCCAGTATCCGGGTCTGCCCGGAGTGCGCGGGACCACTGGCCCGGACGGCGGGGTGTGTTTCCTGTCTGCAGTGCGGATGGGGGCGGTGCGGCTGAACAGCCCGCAGCTCGGGCTGGCCATCGATCCCGGGCCCCGCGAGCTGCCGGTCCTGGACCGGGAGCAGCGGGGTACCCGGTTTCTCTCCCTTCCGGTGCGCCGGGTACTCAATCCGCCGGCCAGCACCCACATGCCGTTCTGGTCACTCAATCCTTACGTCGGGTGCGAATTCGGGTGCTCCTACTGTTATGCCCGCCGCACCCACGAGTGGACCCTGGAGCGCAATGCGGCCGAGCCGACCGGCCAGCCGCCCCACCTGTCCTTCGAAAAAAACATCCTGGTCAAGCACGCCGCGCCCGAGGTCCTGCTCCGTACCCTGGAGCCCGGCAAGCTGGGCAGCACCGCGCTGGTCATCGGGACGGCCACCGACCCCTACCAGCCGGCCGAGCGAAAGTTCCGGCTCACCCGGCAGCTGCTCCAGGCGCTGCTGCATCACCAGGGGCTGCACCTCGGCATCACCACCAAGTCGCCGTTGATCACCCGCGACCTCGATGTGCTGACTGAGCTGGACAAGCGGCACCGGCTCTCGGTCAGCATCTCCATCGTGTCCATGGATGCCGAGCTGTTGCGCTGCCTCGAGGCCCGGAGTCCGGCGCCCCACGCACGTATACGCGCCCTGTCCCGGCTGACGGCCGCCGGAATCAATTCCGGCGTGCTGATCGCGCCGATCATCCCAGGGATCACCGACGGGTGGTCCCAGCTGGCTCAGCTGATGGAGGCCGCCAAGGCGGCCGGAGCCCACTGGGCGGCCGGACATCCCCTGCGTCTCGGACCCGCCGCGCGGGCCGGCTTTCTTCCCCTGCTCCGGGAAAAATTTCCCCACCTGCTCCAGCGATACGAGGCCCGCTACGGCCGCAGTGAAGGCGCCGGCAAGGACTACGAGCGGGCCCTCGAGCGCCGGATCACCGCGCTTCAGGAGGCGTTCGGACTTCCTACTCGGAACTACTAGCCTTCAGCCATCAGCCCTCAGTTGGCTGAAGGCTGAGGGCTGAAGGCTGAAGGATCAACCGACCCACCTTGACCCGCGGAGACTACATCTGTAGTATATCTCCAGAACCGCCGACCGCCGGAACCCCCCACCCCCGGACCGTATCCAATGGGTGAAGCGCAGCCCCTGACCGATCTTCAGCTCGCCATCCTCCGGGTCCTCTGGGACCGGGGGACCGCCACCGCGGCCGAAATCACCGAGGCGTTGAAGGAATCCCGTGGCCTGGCGCAACAGACCATCGCCACGATCCTGACCCGGCTGGAGAAACGGGGCATCGTCAGCCATGAAACCCGGCAGCGCCAGTACATCTACTCCGCCGTGCTGAGCGAGCCCGAGGTTCGGCGCACCCTGCTGGCGGAGCTCACCAACCGCGTGTTCGAGGGCGACGTGGCCGCACTGGTGAGTCAGCTCCTCTCGGCCCGCGAGATGAGCCCCGGCGACCTGGCCCGCGTGAAGGCCCTGATCAGCTCCCACGAAGTCACCCGAGGCACCACCCATGTCGAACCCTGAACTCACCGGCTGGCTCCTGACCTATGCGGTCCACAGCACCGTGCTCCTCGTCCTGGCCTGGCTGGCCGTCGGGCGGATCCGGAGCCATCGGGTGCGGGAAGCGCTCTGGAAGACGGCACTCTTCGGCGGCTTTCTCACCGCCACCGGTCAATCCTTCCTCCAGGTCAGCCCACTGGGAGGACGGGTGACGGTCTCCACCTCCGAAGCCGGCCCCGAGCGCGATGAGCCGAGTCTGGCCTCCGGCGCCATCGCCCAGCTCCAGGAAACGGAACAGAGCGCGGCCATCGATCCGGCCGCTCCGGCTGACTCGTCAGGTTCCCTTCCCCGGCCCGGTACTCTGCTGCTCGCCGTCTGGGCCGCGGGTGCCGCGCTGCTGCTGGGACGCTACCTGATCCGCCGGGTTCGGTTCATCCGCCGCATCGCGGACCGGCGCGAGGTGCTCGACGGGCCCATGTTCGAGATGCTGGAGGAGCTGCGCCTGGCCGCCGGTGTGGCCGGTCCGGTCCGGCTCACTGCGTCTCCGGCACTGCCCAGCCCGGTTGCCCTGGGCGGCAACGAGATCGCCATGCCGGAGGCCGCGCTCACCGAGCTCGAACCGGGACAACAGCGCTCCATGCTGGCCCATGAGCTGGCCCACCTCGAGCGGGCCGATCCCGGCTGGCTCACCGCCGCCTGCGTGGCCGAGTGCGTCGGCTTCTTCCAGCCCCTCAACCGGCTGGCCCGGCGGCGGATCCAGGAGAGCGCCGAGTATCTCTGCGATGAATGGGCGGTGCGCAACACCGGTTCCGGAGTGCTGCTGGCCAAGTGCCTCGCCAAGGTTGCGGAATGGCTGGAGACCGCGCCGCGCTCGGTACCGGTCGCGGGCATGGCGGAGGACCGCTCCCACCTGGTTGCCCGGGTGAGCCGCCTGCTCGAGGGCGGCCCCTTCCCCAAGGCCCCGGCCCGGAAGACCCTGATCGGCGTTTCCGTCGCCATCATCGCGCTGGCCATTCTCGCGGTGCCCGGGGTTTCGCTCGCCCGCCACGCCGCCGTGCTGCTGCCCCAGTCCGGGGACGAGCAGCCGGTGACCTCGCCAGAGGAGCAGGCCCCGGCCGACACCGGCCGCGCCATCGTGAACGCGCTGCTCGGCGTCGTCAAGGATCCCAACGTCGAGGTCCGCCGCGCGGCGGTGCGGTCGCTGGGCCAGCACAGGAGCCCGGCGGCGATTCCGGCGCTCCGGGAGGCGCTCCGCGATTCCGACGCCGAAGTGCGCGGCTCGGCGCTCGAGGCCCTCTCCGAAATGGAGGATGCCGGCTCCGCCGACGCGATCGTGGCGATGCTCAAGGATTCCAACCGGGAAGTGCGGGCCAAGGCGCTCTCCGCCCTCACCAATCTCGAGCTGAGCAGTATCCCGGCGGGATATCGCGACGCCCTCAAGGATCCCGATCCCGACGTGCGCCATCAGGCGGCCCACGTCGCGGGACATTTCGAGGACGCCGCCGCGGTACCCACGCTCCGCGCCATGCTGGAGGACCCCAACGCCGAGGTGCGGGAGGCCGCGGTGGAGGCGCTGGCTTCGATCCGGAACGAAGCGGCCATCCAGGCGCTCATCGGCGCGCTCAAGGCGCGCGACGCCAAGGTCCGCCAGGCCGCGGCCGATGCCCTCGGCAAGCGGAACTAGGAGGCGGCCATGCGCACCTCCACCATTCTGCTGACCGCCGGCCTCGCCATCACCGGAGTGGCTTCGGCGGTCACCCTGCGGAGTCCAGCCGCTCCGGCCGTCTCCGGCGAGGAACGTCACGCCGGCCCCGACAGCGCGCGGGTCGAAGCCTTCTTCGCCGCGCTCCATGCCGCCGACCCGATGTTGTGCGACATGGTCACCGATCAGCTGGGCAACTTCTGGAATTCGATGGGAGACGATCGGGTCGGCGCGCTGGCCGATGCCGGCGCCC
>DATFGC010000182.1:0-7742 GCA_035249765.1 Gemmatimonadales bacterium
TCCAGACCCCGGTGGCGGGCGGGGTATTGGAGCGGCACTCGCCCCCGACCTCGGGTTGCAGGAAGGTGACGAAGTCCACCACCCCGTCGTCATCGCCGCTGTTGGGGGAGCCGTCGGGACCGTCGTTGTCGAAGGGAGCCCAGGCGTCCTCGTGGCCGGGACGATTCGAAATCGAGTCCAGCGCCGCGACCAGCATCGCCCCCATCCGGTTCACCGGACGGGCCGGGCAGCTGGTCACTCCGGAGATGGTGATGCCGTTGCAACCGTCGGTGTAATAGGCCGCGACGCTGTCCATGCGGACCGGATCGAACACGATCCCATCGAGCGAGATCCGGTGGTGGGAGAGCTCTTCGTAAAAGGTGGTGACGGTGTAGGGCCGGTCGCCGGGGGAGCGGCTCCAGAGGATCCGCTGATACTCCGCCACCGGGTAGGGAATCGCGACGTCCCGGTAGCCGATCGCAATGACCGGAATGTGAAACGCCCCGGTGACCGCGGTGGCGGCGCCGCCCGCGAGCACCACCGAAGGGGTGAAGAAAGGCCCGCCCCGGACCGCGTTCAGAGATGAGAGATTGCCGCTTCGCAGCAGCTCCATCCGGAGGGTCCGCACCGCCCGGGCTCGCCGCCGCCAGGCGGCATCGGGACCCCAGTCGGTAGGTTCACGCAGCACCGGCGCCTGCACCCGCCCCTGGGCTCCGGCCCCGGTGGCTTGCGCCGCCCCGAACAACGACAGACCCAGAAGGAAGCGGCGCATACGGGTGTGGTGCGGAATCTAAGCGGGAGGACCGCCTCCCCGGCGTGATGACGGCAAGGAGACGAGCCGGCCCCCAGGAAGCGCACGCGTCCCCCCGCGGCGCTTGTCGAAGGGGGCCTGGGGCATTATCTTAACCCATTATCCCGCATAGGGATGGAGGCGATATCCCACTTCCGCTGCCGCGAGGTCACGTGCCGACCCCTATCCTCCAGACCGACGTCGCGCTTTTCGAGAAGTGCCGGCTCTTCACCCGGGCCGATGAGGTGAAAGCCGCGGGACTCTACCCGTACTTCCGCCCCATATCGGAATCGGAAGACACCGTCGTCGTCATCGAGGGGCAGAAGCGGATCATGCTGGGGTCGAACAACTACCTCGGCCTGACCCACCACCCCAAGGTGCTGGAGGCGGCCAGCCGGGCCCTCCACGTGTATGGCTCGGGATGCACCGGGAGCCGGTTCCTGAACGGGACCCTCGATCTGCACCTTCAGCTCGAGGCGGCGCTGGCGGACTTTCTGGGCAAGGAAGACTGTATCGTCTTCTCGACCGGATACAACGCCAACCTCGGACTGATCTCCGGCCTGGTGAGCAAGCGGGACGTGGTCTTCCTGGACAAGCTCGACCACGCGTCGATCGTCGACGGGGCCAAGATGTCCTTCGGGGAGACCTGCCGCTTCAACCACGGCGACCTGGCGGGCCTGGAGCGCAAGCTCGAGCAATATCCCGGCGCCGGAAAAATGGTGATCGTGGACGGGGTCTATTCGATGGAAGGCGACATCGCCGACGTCCCCGGCCTGGTGCGGGTTTGCCGGCGGCACGGCGCAGCGCTGGCGATCGACGACGCCCACTCGATCGGGGTCCTGGGGCCCCGGGGAGACGGCACCGCCGCGCACTTCGCGATGACGGATGAAGTCGACATCATCGCCGGCACCTTCTCCAAGTCGCTGGCTTCGATCGGCGGATTCGTCGCCGGCGCCAAGGGCGTGATCAACTACCTGCGCCACCACAGCCGCCCCCTGATTTTCACCGCGTCGCTCCCGCCGTCCAACACCGCCGGGGTGCTGGCTGCGCTTGACGTGCTCCGGGCCGACACCGAGCGGCGGGAGAATCTCTGGGAGAACACCCGGCGGCTCCAGGAAGGGTTCCGCAGCATCGGTTTCGACACCGGCCCTTCGGAAACCCCGATCGTGCCGATCCTCATCGGCCCGCTCGACAAGACCCTGGTGATGTGGCGCAAGGTGTTCGACGCCGGCATCTTCACCAACCCGGTGGTGCCGCCCGCGGTCCCGCCGTCCCAGTGCCGGCTGCGGACCAGCGTCATGGCTACCCACACCGCCGATCAGATCGACTACTGCGTCGAGACCATCGGCCGGATCGGCAAGGAGCTGGGGGTTATCTGAACGGACCGGTCAC
This sequence comes from Gemmatimonadales bacterium, assembly GCA_035249765.1. GTDB lineage: Bacteria > Gemmatimonadota > Gemmatimonadetes > Gemmatimonadales > GWC2-71-9 > JABFSM01. The sequence goes on from DATFGC010000182.1 coordinate 2,162, forward strand.
GGTCCGCCTCGTCGAGACCCGCCCGGACCTCCGCCGCTTCATCGATTTTCCATACCGGCTGCACGCGCGGGACCCGCTCTGGGTCCCGCCGTTGCGTCGGGACGTCGCGGCCATGCTCTCCCCCGCCAGGAACCCCTTCTTCGAGCACGCCGAGGCGGCCTACTTTCTGGCCGAACGCGGCGGGATGGTGCAGGGCCGGGTGGCGGCGATCGCCAACCGGCTCCACAACGAGACCCACGGCGACCGGGTGGGGTTCTTCGGGTTCTTCGAGTCGGTCGACGACCGGGCGGTGGCCGGCGCCATCCTGGATGCCGCCGCCGGCTGGCTCCGGGCCCGGGGCTTCGACACCATGCGGGGACCCGCTTCCTTCTCGACCAACGACGAGTGCGGGGTCCTGGTGGACGGGTTCGACACGCCGCCGGTCATGCTGATGCCGCATAACCCGCGCTACTATCCCGCCCTGCTGGAGCAGAACGGATTCCTCAAGGCCAAGGATCTGCTGGTGTACCAGCACGGGCTGCCCGACGGAAACCTGGTGCCGGTGCCGGAGCGGCTGAGCCGGGCCAGCGAGCTGATTTGCCAGCGGCTGGGCATCACCCTCCGTCCGATCCGGATGGGTGACTTCGCCGCGGAAGTGGAGCGGGTCAAGGCGCTCTACAACAAGGCCTGGGAGCACAACTGGGGGTTCATCCCCATGACCGACCACGAGATCGATCACCTGGCCGCCCAGTTCAAGCCCATCGTGGTGCCGGAGCTGGTGCCCTTCGTGGAGAAAGACGGACAGGTCATCGCCTTCGCGCTCGCCCTCCCCGATCTCAACACCTTCTTCCGGACCAACCGCTCGGGTCGGCTGTTCCCGGTCATCCTCAAGGTGCTCTGGGCCCTCAAGACCCGCCGGGTGCACCGCTGCCGGATCACCCTGCTCGGCGTGCTGCCGGAGTATCGCGGCAGGGGCATCGACGCGGTGCTGTACCACTGGATCTGGACCCGGGGTGGCACCCTGGGCTACAGCTGGGGCGAAGCCGGCTGGATCCTGGAGGACAATCCGGCGATGAATGCCGGACTGGTGAAGATGGGATTCACGGTCTACAAGACCTACCGGCTGCTCGACCGCCCGATATGAACGCACTGGTGACCGGGGCCACCGGGTTCGTGGGACGACACCTGGTGAACGCCCTGGTGCAAGCCGGGGATACCGTCACCGCCCTGGTACGCAGTCCGGAGAAGGGCAAGGAGCTGGGCCGGAGAGAGGTGCGGCTCGCTCCCGGACATCTGGGCAGCATGGAGGCGCTGCGCTCCGCGGTGCACGGCCAGGATGTGGTTTATCACGTGGCCGGGCTGGTGGCGGCGCGCAACGAGGCGGGGTTTCTCGCGGTCAACCGGGACGGGACTCTCCGGCTGCTCGAGGCCGCGGCCGATGCCGGCCGTCCCCGCATCGTCCTGGTGTCCTCACTGGCCGCCGGGGGACCGGTGGGCCGAGGCACCCGGCGCAGCGGCGACGAGGAGGCCGCTCCGGTCACTGCCTACGGGCGCAGCAAGCTCGCCGGGGAGAGGGCGGTGCGCCGGGCCGGGCTTCCCTGGATCATCGTGCGGCCCCCCGCGGTATACGGGCCCTTCGATACCGAAATGCTCCGGGTGTTCCGGGCCGTGAAGCTGGGAGTGGTGCCGGTTTTCGGCGACGGCGCTCAGGAGCTTTCCCTGGTCTACGGGCCCGACCTCGGCCGGGCCCTGGCCGCGGCGGGACGCACCGAGGCCGCGGAAGGAAAGCTCCTCTACCCCTGTCATCCCGAGGTGGTCACCACGGCGGGGCTGGTGAGGGCGGTCGCCGACGCGATGACGCGGAAGACGCGGCTGATACCGTTGCCCCGCTGGCTGGCCCGGAGTGCGCTGGGGGTCACCGGCGGGCTGGCCCGGCTCACCGGCCGGAGCACGGTGCTCACCCCCGACAAGGCGAAGGAGTTCTTCGCCCCGGCATGGACCTGCGACCCCTCCCCGCTCACCGCCATTACCGGATGGCAGGCGGAATTCGATCTGGCCCGGGGCGCCGCCGCGACCGCGGCCTGGTATCGGGAGCGGGGACTGCTGTAGGGGTGAGAGGTGAGGGGTGAGAGGTGAGAGGTGAGAGGGACCGAGTCATCGCGAGGCCGCGCAGCGGCCGTGGCGATCTCGCCGGGATTGCTTCGGGCCTTCGGCCCTCGCAATGACTGAGTGCTGAAGGCTGAAGGCTAAAAAACGAGAAGGGCCGCTTGGGCGACCCTCCTCGCTCTTCGCTCTTCGCCACTCCCTAGCAGTTAGGGCGTAACGGTGATCTTGCCATTCATGCCCATCGCCATGTGCGGCGTGCAGGTGAACCGGTACTCACCGGTCGGCGCGTTCGCGAAGGAGATCGTGATGGTGGCGTTCGGATCCACGACCAGCGCGCTGCTGAGGGGGGCGATCTGATCCTTGAGCTGCGGATCGATCACTTCCTTGGCGCCCGCAGGAATGCTGTCGGCCCAGAAGGCCACGTTGTGGGGACCGCCGCTGACATTGTGAAACACGACCTGGTCGCCGACCCGGACCGAGAGATCGGCCGGGACGAACTTGTAGGCGGTTCCTTCCATCACCATGTTGACGTCGTGCGTCGCGCCGGCCGGAGCCGGAGCGGGAGCCGCCGCCACCGCGGTAGTGTCCGCCGCAGGGGTGTCGGCACTCTTGTCGCCGCAGGCCGCCATCAGAATAGCCAGACCAGCCACAGCCGCAATCTTGCTCATCGCCTCACTGCCTCCCCAACCCTGGTTGGAAATCGGTGGTGTTGATCATCCCCGCACCGCCGGTTTGGCCCGGCCCGGTGCCCCTTGTGAACAACTTCACAATATAGTTGCTGAACGATACTAATGCCACGGGCCCACCCGAGCCAGATATCTTGCGCCATGTCCGCGCCTCCCGCCATGCAGGTACTCGCTCCTCCCTGCCGCTCGATGGGAGCCCACTGCCGGTCGCTCCGGGTGCTTCTCCGGGTTGCCACATTGGACGACGGACCCTGCTCCGGGGACCACGAGGCGACCTGGCTCATGGGTCACACCGACCGGATCCGGTTCCTCAGCGATCTCTGGGAGGACGACGACGATCTGTACGTCTCGGCGGAGCTCCTGGTGCCCTGCCGTTTCTTCCGGGAGGGATCCGGCACCGCCCAGTGTGCCGCCCATGGATACGAAAGCCGGGCCGTCGCCGGGCCTGAGCGGATCCCTGCCCCGCGGCAGCTGGGGCGGGACCGGTTCCGCGTCGTGGAGCGGGGCCGGCTCGCCTCCCGGAAGCTGACCCCGCCACCGGCGCCGCCCCGGAGTCTCCCGGTGATGGAGCACCCCAATCCCTGCGCGACGGCCCAGTGCCGGACCGCCGACAACCAGCGGGGAGCAGCCTGCTGCCGCGATCTCCAGATCGAGATCATGTGCACCACCCGGGAAAAGCGGCTCGAGGCGCTGATCCGGGCTCGCAAAAGACCCTATCTCTGCAAGGTGGAACGGGAAGGCCGGTTTTCCCTCAACGCCGAGATGATTTCGGCCTGCGGCTTTCTGGCATCCGACGGGGTGGCCTGCGTGCTGCACGGCAGGGTCCGGCCGGATGGCCGGCCCGCCAAACCGGCGCTCTGTTCGGACTGGCCGGAAGGCGGCGAAACCCTCCATCCGGGGTGTGTTTTTGCCCCCCTCCCTGGCCAATAACTCCAGATTGTGCAACAATTACGGCCATCGCGCGTCCTACCATCGGGAAGGGTAGGCCAAAGCGAAGAAAGGCCGGGACCATGGAAGATCTGGAACGGCTCTACAAGACCCACTACGCGGCGGTGGTCCGGTTCCTGTATCGAAAGATCTGGGATGCCGATCGCGCCGAGGACCTTGCGCAGGAAGTCTTCATTCGCGCGATGGCGCATCAGCCGGACAAGCCTCGCGCGTGGATCTTTGCGGTAGCCGCCAACCTGGCCCGGGACGAAGCCCGGGCGGCAATTCGCCGGCGGAAACACCTGGTGCTGCTCAAGGACGATCCGGTCCCTCTCTCGACGCCCGAGCTGTCGGCGGACGACAGCGTGGAGCACGACGAGCGGTGGGCCCAGGTCACCAGCGCGCTGGCCGCGCTGACCGAGCGGGACCGTGAAGTCTTGCTGTTGTGGGATGCGGGACTCAGCTATCCGGAAATCGCGGCGCAAACGGGGCTCGCGGTAGGGGCGGTCGGTACGACGCTCGCCCGGGCCCGGAAGCGGCTGACAGAGGCTTATGACAAAATGGAATACCAGGCGGATGCGGCACGTTCCTGAGGATGAGCTGCATCCCTATCTCGACCAGGCGCTGAGCCGGTCGCAATGCGTTGAAATCGAAACGCACCTCGCGGAGTGCGGCCATTGCCGGGACCAGCGTGACAACATCGCTGCCCTGCGGGACCGTACCACCGCGCTCCTGGGGCAGCTCGCCCCCCGGAACCTCATTATTCCTCCGCCCTTCGAGGCGCTGGCCGAGCGGCTGGCCAAACGGCCGGTCACCCCGCTCTGGCAGATCCGTCTCCAGCGGGCCAGCCTCTGGGCGGCCGGGGTGATGGCGGCGGTAGGCGCCGGCTGGGCCGGGCGGAGCCTGCTGGATCCGCACCGCGCCGTCGTCGCCCCCTCCGGTATCGAGCAGGCGCTTGCGCCGCTGGGCACGGCGGCGGTGCTGGGGTCTTCCATCGCACCGGGCGGCAGTCCGGCTTCGGCCGATCCCATCGCGGACCTGGCGGCCCAGGCCACTGAGCTGCCGTTGCCGGAGTCGCCTCCCGCGCTTCCGCCCTCCCGCAGCCGCACCCTCCGGGTCGCCAACGTGGATGTGCCCCGGGCGGCGATTCCCGCGCCGATGCTGCAGCTGGCGTCGGGATTCGCGCCGGCGCCGGAACGGACCCGGGATGTGGCGGTGACCGCAGCCACGGAGCGGATCACCCCGTTCGGCCCGATGTGGAAGCAGGTCCAGTGGGAAGACGCCCTTGAGCAGGCCGGGGGCGGACTGCCCTACATCGAGGGGCTGCTGGTGGTCGGCGTGCTGCTCCATCCCGGTGCCGCCGGCGAACGGCCCACCGCGCTGGTGGCGCAGCAGGATCCCTCCGGGGAGATCATCCTGAGCATCGAGGGTCCGACCGACAAGGTCAGCGCCCTGGTGCGAAGCCAGGCCACGCCCGAGCTGCACGCCAGCGAAGTCACCCGGACCACCCCGGACTACATCACGGCGCCCGGCACTCCGGTGCGCCGGGTCAACCGGGTGCTGACCGTGACCGGAAGGCTGAGCGTGGATTCGCTGAATGCGCTTGCCCGGCTGGCGACAATCCGTTAGCGGGGCGCATTGGTCAGTGGTCAGTGGTCAGTGGTCAGTGGTCAGTGGTCAGTGGTCGGTTGGCGGGCAAATAGGCAGTAGGCAATAGGGAGGCAATGGAGAGCGGCTGACCGCGCCCTACGCAGTCAGCCGCTCTTGCTTTCTCCTACCCTCCTACCTCCAGCCGTCCAGCCGTCCAGCCGTCCAGCCGTCCAGCCGTCCAGCCGTCCAGCCGTCCAGCCGTCCAGCCGTCCAGCCGTCCAGCCGTCCAGCCG
>DATFGC010000183.1:0-6858 GCA_035249765.1 Gemmatimonadales bacterium
CCGCACGGTGTGCTGGTCGAAGCCAAGCAGGCTCCCCGCCACCCGGAACCCCAGCGCGGCAACCGAGGACCGGCGCAGGTCGGCGACGATGACGGCGCGGCGGGCGACCCGGTTGCATTCACGAAAGAGGTGGACGATCGCCGGGGGGGAGAAATGGTGAGCGACCTGGCTCAGCAGCACCAGGTCGATGCTCCGGCTCCCGAAGGGCAGGGCGCCCGCGTCTCCCACCAGGACCGGAAGGCCGAGATTCCGGGCCATGCGGGCGGCGCCGGTGTGCCGTTCCAGTCCCATCGGCTCGAGCACGATGCCCCGCGCGCCCGCCCAGGCCGCGGCCATGCGGGGCAGGTCTCCCAAGCCGGTCCCGACATCCACCATGGTCCAGCGCGCGCCCGGGGTGCCCCCGGCGAAGGCGCGCTCCAGGCCATAGCGGACCGCGGCCGCGCCACCGAACCAGCGGTTGGCCCGTCCGATGTTGCGAAGCGACGCGCAAACCAGATGGGGCTCGGCGGCGGGATCGTCGAGCAGCTCGAAGCCGGGCGCGGGCTCGAGACGGATCATGGAACTCCGGCGGTGACATACCCGCCGCGGTAATACATGAGGGGATGGCCCTTGCCCACGTGGCCTCCGACGATGCGGCCGACGAAAATGGTGTGATCGCCCGCCTCGAACGAGGCTTCCGATTCGCAGGCGATGGTGGCGAGCACCCCGTCCAGCAGGATGAAGCCGTTCTCGTCGCGCCGGTACCCGATCCCGTCGAACCGACGGCTCAGGTTCCCGGCGAAGCGCCGGGAGATTGCCTCCTGGCCGCTTTCCAGGATGTTGATGGCGAAACGGCTGGCGCGGATCAGGACCGCATGCATCTCGGCCGCATGGTCCACGTTGACCGACATCAGCGGCGGGGAGAGGGAGACCGAGGCGAAACTGTTGGCGGTCATCCCCGCGGGCTGGGCCTCGGCGTCCTGGGCCGTGATGACGACGACCCCGGTGGCGAAGTGGCCGCAGAGCTGGCGGAATTCGGCGGGATCAACGTCGCGGAGCGGCATCAGAAGACGACCTGGGAAAGGAAAACCGGATTGAGGACTGCGCGGGCCGGCACGAAGTCGCCGGTTACGCCGATCAGGGTGTGGGCCAGGCCGCGGCGTTCCAGCCGCTCCACCGCGCGATCGAACAGGGCCGGCGCGAGCATGGCGTAGCCGATGGCGCGCTCCACGATCCACTTGCCGAAAAACGCCGCCCGCCGGGTCCGGGCGTAGGGCAGCAGCGCCGACCGGGGAACCGGCCCCGGCGCCGAGAGCGCCGCGAGGATGACCGGCTCGGCGAGCTCGGCGCCGCGAAGCGCGGCGCAGATGCCTTCGCCGGTGAAGGGGTCGAAGAAGTCGGCTGCGTCTCCCACCAGCAGCGCGCCCGGCGCGGTCACCCTCCTGGACCAGGCCGCGAACGGTCCGGTGACCAGCACCTCCCGCACCAGGGCGGCGCGGGCCACCCGTCCCGCGACCCCGGGGAAACGCTCCAGCTCCTCGAAGAAAAAGTCCGCGGGCCCGCCGCGGGCCCGGGCGGCGCGCTCCGCCGGGACGACCAGCGCCACGTTGGCGAGACCGCCGCCCAGGGGATTGAGCCCGACGTACCCTGCAGCGCCCACATGCATTTCGGCGGTGTCGCGGAGCCCGGCGACGTCGGTCAGGTGGGCGGCGAAGCCGAAGCGGCGGAGGGTCGGCGGACGGCGGGCGCCGATGCTCCCGGCGACCAGGGAGTGGAGCCCGTCGGCGCCGATGGTGATCCGGGCGCGAATCTCCCGAACTGTTCCCCCGCCGTCCATCACCGTGAGCCCCTGGACCGCGCCCTGATCGGTCAGCACGCCCCGCACCGCGGTGCGCTCCAGCACCTCCGCTCCAGCCCGGCGGGCGCCGTCCACCAGGGTGGCGTCCAGGAGACTGCGGGAGATGGAGAGCCCGGTGTCCCGGAAGGGGGCGTGACCGGCCCGGGCGAAGAGTCCGGTCAGGCGCGACCCCCGCGGCGCGGCGACCGAGGTCCCCCGGATCCGGTGCCCGCCCCGCTGCTCCAGCGATTCCAGCAGGCCGAGCTGGGCCAGGTGGCGCACCCCTTCGGGACTCGAGTATTCGGAGCAGATCTTGTCGCGGGGGAAGGTCGCCCGGTCCACGACCGTAACCCGGACGCCGGCGCCCGCCAGGCGGAGGGCGGTGGCAGCGCCGGCCGGTCCGGCACCGGCAATCAGGACATCGGGCGAGCGGATCATCGTTCCGAAGAATAGCCACGGCGGCTATATTGCCGCGTCGTGACCCCTCCCGAGACCATCCACGCCCTCATTCCCCAGAGCCTCCTCGAGGCGATCCGCAATCTCGATACGCCGCTGGACGACGGGCTCAACGAGCTGGCGGAGGAAACTGTCTCCAAGCGGCTGGGCCTTTCGACCACGGTGGCCCAGCAGATCGAGCGCTACCGCGAAACCGCGGAGGACGACGGTAAGGTTCCCGCCGAAGAGGCGATTTCGGTCTTCAGACTGGTCGGCCGCCGGCCGGATGCGACGCTGGTCTACTCCGATGCGGGCCGGCGGGCGGCGCGCTACGCCGCCCGCGCCGCGGGGATGGGCACCAAAGTGCTGCTCGGGGTGAGTCCCGGCGCGCTCAAGCGGCATTTCGGCATTCGATCCGCCGCCCGGGTGGCCAGCAAGCTGCTGGGACTCGAGATCAACCTCCGCTCGGGGAATCCGCAGGTGCGGCTCAAGGAGTCGCTGGCGACGCGGGCCGGTTTTCCGGGCCCGGGATGCTACTTCTACAGCGCGGTGATCGCGGAGCTGCTCCGGGTGGCCAGCGGATTCGAAGGCGCCATGATCCACGAACGATGCCGGGCCCTGGGTGACGATCACTGCTTCTGGCGGGCCACCGAGGCTGGAGGATACGAATGATCAGGCAGTTCGGCGCGCAGGATCACGCCGCGCTGGCGTCGGGCCTGACCCGCGCCGGAGCCGATGGCTGGCTGCTGTTCGACTTCCAGGGCCACAATCCTATCGCAGGGCGGATGCTCGGCCTGCGAGGGCTGGGCTCCCGCCGGATCTTCGTGCTGCTCCGTCCCGGGGCGGAGCCGGTGGCAGTGGCCCACAAGATCGAGCTGCAGCCGCTCTTGGGATTTCCCGGCCGGGTGGTTCCCTACGCCAGGTGGGAAGAGCTCCACGCGGCACTGGGTGAGCTAGTCCGGGGGAAGACGGTCGCGATGGAGGTTTCGGCCCGCAACGGGGTGCCCTATCTCGACCGGGTCCCCCACGGGGTGGTCGAGCTGGTCGAATCGCTGGGCGGCCGGGTGGTGTCGAGCGAGCCGCTGGTGACCCACTTCGTGGCGACCTGGAGCGCCGAGGAAGCCGCGGGGCACTTCAAGGCGGCGGAAGTGCTGGCGCGCATCGCCCGGGAGGCGCTCGGGTTCGCGGTGCGCCGGGGCGGAACGGGCCTCAGGGAAACCGAGCTCCAGCACCGTGTCATGGGAGAGATGGAGCGGGAAGGCATCGCTCCCGATCACCCGCCCATCGTCGGTTTCGGCCCCAACGCGGCGGACGGCCACTACGAGCCGATCCCCGGAAAGGACCGGGCCCTGGGGAAAGACGAGATCGTGCTGATCGACCTGTTTGGGAAGTTTCCCGGCGCCATCTCGGCCGATCAGACCTGGATGGGGTTCTCCGGCCCGGTGCCGCCGGACGAGGTGCGCCAGGTCTGGGCCGCGGTCCGGGACGGACGGGACGCAGCCCTCGACCTGGTCCGCCGGGCCGGCGCCGAAGGGCGGGACCTTCACGGCTACCAGGTGGACCGCGCCGCGCGGGATGTGATCGAGAAGGCGGGGTTCGGGGAGTACTTCGTGCACCGGACCGGGCACTCGATCGACCAGGACCTGCACGGCTCCGGCCCCCACATGGACGATTTCGAAACCAAGGACGACCGGATCATCCTGCCGGGGTGCGGCTTCTCGGTGGAGCCGGGGGTGTATCTGCCGGGGAGATTCGGGGTGAGGAGTGAGGTGAATGTGTTCTGGAGTGAGCAGGGACCAGTCGTGACTCCCTCGGAGATTCAGCGCGAGCTAATTATTCCCTAGGCAATTGGCAGTGGGCAAGGGCCGAGGCAATGGGCAATGGGCAATAGGCAGGGGCCTCGCATCTCCATTCCATTGCCTATTGCCCATTCACCAATGCCGGTTCACCTCCCATCCGGCACATCCAGAATCACGATTTCCGGCCCCGCCGCCCGCTTCCAGAGCGGAATCTGCTTGTCCACTCCCATCGCACCGAACAGCAGCGCCAGGTAGAGCAGAGAATACTTGTACATCCGCCAGGCGGTGGGGGTGACCTGTTCTTCCCTGAGCAGCCGAAGGCAGTACCAGAGCAGCCGCCCGCCCAGCAGGACCGCCGCCATCGCATAGAAGATTCCCTGGGTTCCCGCGAGGGCCGGCAGCAGGGTGAGCGGAAGCAGCATGAGAGTGTAGCCGAGCATCTGGATCTTGGTCTCCCGGGCGCCTTTCACGACCGGCATCATGGGGACCCCGGCCCGGGCGTAGTCCTGCTCCTTGATGAGCGCGAGGGCCCAGAAGTGCGGGGGGGTCCAGTAGAACACGATGGCGAAGAGGTAGAGCGCCGTGAGACCCAGCGAACCGGTCATGGCGGCCCACCCCACCAGGGGCGGGAAGGCGCCGGCCGCGCCGCCGATCACGATGTTCTGGGGGCTCGAGCGCTTGAGCCACATGGTGTAGACGAACACGTAGAACAGGAGGCCGGCCAGCGCGAGCCAGGCGGCCAGAGGGTTGGCGAAGCGCCAGAACAGCGCGAAGGAGACGCCGCCCAGGGCGATGCCGAAGAGCAGCGCCATGCCGGGCGTCAGCCGCCCTGCGGCCACGGGACGGAGCCGGGTCCGCGCCATGTGCACGTCGATATCCCGGTCGAACCACATGTTGATCGCGTTGGCCCCGCCGGCCATCAGGAAGCCTGCGAGCAGGACCCAGCCGATCAGGGAGAGGGGAGGCAGGCCCCGGTCGGTGATGAACATCGGGGCAACCGCGGTCACCAGGAGCAGGGAGATGACCCGGGGTTTCGTCAGGGCGAGGAGATCTTTGGCCAGGGACAAGGGAGCCAGGGAGCCAGGGAGCCAGGGAGCTAGGGAACCAGAGAACGAGAGGCTACAATATAGCTGCGAACTGCTGGCTCCCCGACTCCCTGGCTCCCTGGCTCCCTGATGACCGACACCCGCGACTCCTGGGGCGAACGGCTTCCCCGTACCGTCGGCCTCCTCCCCGCCGTGATGGTGCTGGTGGGCATCACGATCGGCAGCGGCATCTTCCGGGTACCCGCCGACGTGGCGGCGGGACTGGGGACCTCCGGACCGGTGCTGCTGGCCTGGGTGCTGGGGGGGGTGCTGGCGCTGTTCGGCGCCCTCACCCTGGCCGAGCTGGCGGCGATGTACCCCAGGAGCGGTGGGGTGTTCGCCTACATCGAGGAGGGCATCGGTCCGATGCCCGCGTTTCTGTTCGGGTGGTCCCAGCTGGCGGTGATCCGGGCGGCGGCGCTGGGGGCCATTTCCACCATCTTCGCCGAATACTTCAGCTACTTCGTGCCGCTCTCCCCGGTGGAGGTGCAGCGGGTGGCCGCGCTGCTCATCCTGGTGGTGGGAATCCTCAATTATCTGGGCGTCAAGAAGGCGTCGGCGGTCACCAACGTGGCGACCGCGGTCAAGTACGGGGCCCTGATCCTGCTGGTGGTGTTCGCCTTCAGCTCGCCCACCGGCTCGGTGCGCAACTTCTCCCCGGTCTGGAGCGGCGCCATCTCGATGTCGGCTCTGGCCACGGTCATGGTCTCGGTGATGTGGGCCTACGACGGGTGGGCGGACCTCTCCTTCATGAGCGGGGAGATCAAGGACCCCTCCCGCACCCTGCCCCGGGCCCTGATCATCGGGAACCTCATGATCATCGCGATCTACCTGCTGGTGAACCTGGCCTACATCTACCTGGTCCCGGTGCCGGAGATTGCCCAGTCCCGGCTGATCGCCTCCACCGCGGTGGAGCGGATCCCGATCCTGGGGGCGGCGGGCGCCGGGCTGATTGCGGCGGTGGTGATGATCTCGACCTTCAGCAGCGTCAACGCCACCATGATGACCAGTCCCCGGATCTTCTTCGGGATGGCGGACCGGGGGCTCTTCTTTCCGGCCATCGCCCGGGTTTCACCGCGTTTCAAGAGTCCCTCCACCGCGATCTTCCTGGCGACCGGCCTCGGAGTGGTGTACGTGCTGTTCAACGACTTCAAGGAGCTGGCCGACAAGTTCGTGCTGGGCATCTGGCCCTTCTACATCCTGGCGGTACTGGCGGTGTTCGTCCTCCGGAAACGGTCCCCCGAGCTGCCCCGGCCCTACCGGGTGCTGGGCTACCCGTTGGTCCCCGCCATCTTTCTGCTGGCCTCGATCGGGATGATCCTCAACGCCCTGATCACCGACCCCAAGAACACCGGGATCACCTTCGGCATCATCCTGGTCGGCATCCCGGTTTATTACCTGGCCAAGGCCGCAGGCAAGATTCATCCAAAGGGCCCCGTCAAGGGCGGGTAACGGTCCGGTGAACTGCTTGATTTGGGTCGCGACGCGGGTAACTTAGGGCGTCTTTCCTCCGCAGTTTCCAATACATCTCGGGGAGTTCGTTCCATGCAGCCAATCGGGCGCGCCATTCGGTTCGGGTCGGCCATCGTGGCATTGCTGGCCGGCGGGGGTTCGGCTCTCGCCGCGCAGGGCATCACCAGCGCCGCGGTGCAGGGGAGGATCACCTCCTCCACCCGCGGGTCGGTGGAAAACGCCATCGTGGTGCTGATCAACACCACCAACG
>DATFGC010000184.1:0-5118 GCA_035249765.1 Gemmatimonadales bacterium
AGGACCACGATCAGCGCCAGCACGTTCACTACAATCGCGCTCATCCGAGCAGCCTTTCTGCCTGGGACCTTGCCTCGGCGTCGGCCGCGCGCACCGCCTCGAGGGAGTCGGCCGGCGCCGGAGTATGCCGCTTCAGCGTCCCTTCAATCACTTCGGAGATCCGTCCGAACGCAATCCGTCCCGCCAGGAACGCCTCGACTGCAACCTCGTTGGCGCCGTTGAAGGCTGCCGGCGCGGTTCCCCCCTGGCGGCCCGCCTCCACGCCGGCGTGAAACGCGCGGAACACGTCCCGGCGGAGCGGCTCGAAGGTGAGCGGTCCCGCGGCCACCGGATCGAAGCTTCGGACTCCGTTGTCGCGGCACCGCTCCGGGTGGGTGAGGGCGTAGAGGATCGGGAGCTCCATCGAGGGAAACCCGAACTGGCCCAGCACACTGCCGTCGGAAAACTCCACGAAGGCGTGCACGATGCTCTGGGGATGGACTACCACCTCGATCCGGTCGTAGGGCAGTCCGAAGAGATGGTGGGCCTCGATGACTTCCATCGCCTTGTTGGCCAGGGTCGCGCTGTCCACCGTGATCTTGCTGCCCATGCGCCAGGTGGGGTGATTGAGCGCTTCGGCGACGGTCGCGGCACCGACCCGGCCCGGCTCCCAGTCCCGGAAGGGCCCACCGCTGGCGGTCAGAATCAGCCGCTGCATCGCGGTCTCCCGCCCCGCCACGCATTGGAGCACGCCGCTGTGCTCCGAATCCACCGGAACCAGCTCGCCGCCGCCCTCGCGGCCCGCGGCCCGTACCAGGTCACCCGCCACCACCAGCGATTCCTTGTTGGCCAGGGCCACCCGCTTTCCGGCCCGCAGCGCGGCCAGGGTCGCTTCCAGCCCCGCGAACCCCACGATGGCGTTGACCACGATGTCCACGTCCTCGCGGAGCGCGGCCTCCAGCAGGCAGCCCGGCCCGGCGCCGCGCACCAGCCCGGCGAAGGGCGGCTCCCACTCGGCGATCTGTTCGGCCAACAGGGAGGCGTTGCTCCCCGCGGTGATAGCCACCAGCCGGAAGCGGTCCCGGTGGCGGCGCAGCACGTTGAGCGTGCTGGTTCCGATCGACCCGGTGGAGCCGAGGACCGCAACGCCCTGCATGGCTCAGAGAACGCCGAAGGCGCGGTAGAGGAAGGCGGTGACCGGCAGGACGAAGTAGAGCGAGTCGAGCCGGTCGAGCACCCCGCCGTGACCCGGGATGAGCGCGCCGGAGTCCTTGACCCCCGCTTCCCGCTTGAAGAGCGACTCGACCAGGTCGCCCACCTGGGCCACCACCGCGATCACCAATCCCATCCCGGCGGCCAGCCCGAGGGAAAAGGAGCGTCCCACCGGGGCAAGCGCGATGGGCACGAACAGGACCGCGGTCACCACCCCGCCCAGCACCCCGGCCACCGCGCCGGAGCGGGTCTTGCCCGGGCTCACCGAGGGAAACAGCTTGGGGCCCCCGATCATCTTGCCGCCCCACATCGCGAAGCTGTCGCAGAGCCAGGTCACCGCCAGCGGGAAGAAGACCAGCCAGGTCGCCGCCCAGGAGCGCTCCGGGCCCGCGGCGTAGCGGATCACCAGCAGAGCCGAGGGCAGCGCGCCGCAGTAGAGCGGGCCCAGCAGGGTGACCGCCGCCGCGGAGAGCGGCCGTTCGCCCGGGGCCCGCCGGGCCAGGACCCCGGCCAGCACCACGACCGGGATCAGCGCCCCGGCCAGGGGCCACTGCACGAAGAGGAAAAGGGGAAAGAACCCGAAGTCGAGCATCGGGCGCTCTCCGGCCAGCAGCCAGGTGGTGAAGGGGGCCAGCGCCGCCAGGGTCATCCCCAGTCCCCGGAGCGGCCGCACCCCGGTGGACTCGGCCAGGGCGAAGAGCTCCCGGGTGCCCAGCACGGCCGCCAGCATCACCAGCAGCGCGAGGGGAAGGCCGCCGTACCAGACCAGCCCGAGCGCGATCGGGATCGCGACCAGGGCGACGGCGATGCGGGTTAGGAGATTGCTCACCGGCGCGCCGGCACGCGCCCGAACCGGCGGTCCCGGCGCTGGAAATCGAGAATCGCCTCGAACAGGTGGGCCCGGGTGAAATCGGGCCAGAGCACCGGGGTCACGTGGAACTCGGCGTAGGCGACCTGCCACAGCAGAAAATTGGAGAGCCGGTGCTCGCCCGAGGTCCGGATCAGGAGATCGGGATCGGGCCACTCCGCGGTGTAGAGCCGGGCCGCCAGCGCCGCTTCATCCACCTGCTCCGGCAACAGCCGCCCGGCCTGGACCTCGGCCGCCAGCAACCGGGCGGCGCGGGCGATTTCGGCCCGGGACCCGTAGGACAGGCAGATATTGAGGGCGAGGGCGGTGCCGGCGGCGGTTTCCGATTCGATCCGGTCCACCGCGGCGCGGGCTGCCGGGGTCAGCCGGTCGAGCTCGCCCAGCATGCGGACCCGGGCGCCCCGCTCCCGGAGCTCGGCGGCTTCGGTCACCACGTATTCCTGGAGCAGGGCCATCAGCGCTTCGATCTCTTCCGGAGGACGCTGCCAGTTTTCCTGGCTGAAGGCGAAGAGGGTGAGCACCTCCACCCCCGCCTCGACGCATCCCTCGACGCACTCCCGCACCGCGGTCATCCCGGCCTGGTGTCCCGCCGTGCGGGGGAGATCCCGCTTCGCGGCCCAGCGGCCGTTCCCATCCATGATGACGGCGATGTGCGCGGGGACGCTCCCGTGCACGCGGATGCTGCCCAGGAGCTCCTCGACGGGTGCGGTCACACCTCCATGATCTCCGCTTCCTTGGTGTGAATCACCGCGTCGATCTGCTTGATGTGCTCGTCGTGGATCTTCTGGATCTCCTTCTCCGCCCGGGTCTTCTCGTCCTCGGAGATGTGCTCGACCTTCTTGATCCTGTGCAGCGCGTCGGTCCGCCCGTGCCGGATGGCCACCCGGCCTTCCTCCGCCAGCTTGTGGACCACCTTGACCAGCTCCCGGCGCCGCTCCTCGGAGAGGGCCGGGATCGGAATCCGGATCAGGTTCCCCTGCGAGGCCGGATTGAGCCCCAGATCGGAATCGCGGATGGCTTTCTCGATGGCCTGGGTGAGCCCCTTGTCGAAGGGCTGGATGGTGAGCAGCCGGGCTTCCGGCGCCGCCACCATGCCGACCTGGTTGAGCGGCACGTGGCTGCCGTAGGCGTCCACCCGGATGGTATCGAGCAGCGCGGTGGAGGCCTTGTTGCTGCGCAGGCCGGAGAGCTCCCGCTTGGTGCTGTCCACCGCCTTGTGCATGTGCTCGCGGGCCTGCTTGACCAGCTCGGGAATCGACGCGGCAGCGCTCATCGGACAATCGTCCCCACCCGGTCACCCGCGAGCACGCGCCCGATGGCGCCAGGCTGATTGATGTTGAAGACCACGATGGGCAGGCCGTTTTCCTTGCAGAGCCCGAAGGCGTTCGCGTCCATCACGGCATACCCGTTGACGATGGCATCCTGAAACGACAGCTCCGGAATGAACCGTGCGCCGGGATCCTTCTTCGGATCGCCGGTGTAGATCCCGTCCACCCCGGTCGCCTTGAGGATCACTTCGGCTTCGATCTCCAGGGCCCGGAGCACCGCGGCGGTATCGGTGGAGAAGAACGGATTGCCGGTGCCCCCCGCGAAGATCACCAGCCGGCCCTTCTCCAGGTGCCGCACCGCGCGGCGCCGGATGTAGGGCTCGGCCAGCGATTCCATCCGGATGGCGGTCAGCACCCGGGTCTGGACCCCGTGCCGCTCCAGCACGTCCTGGAGCGCCAGCGCGTTGATCACCGTGGCCAGCATGCCCATGTAGTCGGCCGAGACCCGGTCCACCCCCTCGGAGCTGGCGGCGGTGCCGCGGACGATGTTGCCGCCGCCCACCACCAGCCCGAGCTGGAGTCCGCCTTGCGCGTACACGTCCTTGATCTGGCCCGCGAGCGATTCGACCACGGCGTAATCCACGCCCGCTCCCCGGGACCCGGCCAGCGCTTCGCCCGAAATCTTGAGCAGCGCCCGCCGGTAGGCCAGCGCCACCTAGGCCTCGCCCACTTTGAAGCGGGCAAACCGCCGCACCGTGACCGGCCCGCCCAGCTCCTTGGCCGCCTGGGCGACCAGGTCGCTGATTTTCTTGGTCTCGTCCTTGACGAAGGGCTGGCTCATGAGGGTGCGCTCCGCGACGAACTTGCGGATCTTCCCTTCGACGATCTTGGGCCGGATATTCTCCGGCTTCCCCTCCGCGGCCACCTGCTCCTCGGCGATCCGCCGCTCCCGCTCCACCTGATCCGCCGGGATATCGGCCTCGCTCACCCCGACCGGGTCGGCCGAGGCGGCGTGCAGGGCTAGATCCCGGGCCAGCGCGAGCAGCGCGTCGCCCTCGGGCCCGGCGACATCGATCAGGACGCCGACCTGGCCGTTGTGGTGCAGATAGCTCTGCACCGTGCCGGCGCTCTGCTGAAACCGGGCCACCCGCTTGACCGCCATCGCCTCGCCGGTCTTCCCGGACACCTGCTTCACGACCTCGGCGACGGTGAGCCCCCGGAAGGCCAGCCCGTCGAGCACGCTGCCCCCGTGATTCCCGACCGGCGCCTCCTGCCGCGCCAGCATGGCCAGGTCGCGGGCCAGGGCGACGAACTCGTCGGTCCGGGCCACGAAATCGGTCTCGCAATTCAGCTCCAGCATGGTGACATCGGCGCCCTCGGCGGCGGAGGCAATCACCACCAGGCCCTGGGAAGCGGACCGGCCGGCCCGCTTCTCGGCCTTGGCCTGGCCCTTCTTGCGGAGAATCTCCACCGCGCGGTCCATGTCGCCGCCGGCCTCTTCGAGCGCGGCCTTGCAATCCATCATGCCCGCCCCGGTCCGGGCGCGGAGTTCGGAGATTTCCCTGGGTGATACCGCTTTCGTCGTCATGTGCATCATTCCTTGTGGGTGCATCGTACGTGCTGCTGTCAGCCCTCAGCCTTCAGCCTTCAGCTTTCAGCCGACTGAGGGCTGATGGCTGATGGCTGATGGCTCCTTACAAAACCGCCGCGCGGACCCTGGGGCCACGGCGCGGCGGCGCAAACCCGGGAGTTCCCCCTCCCCTCAGACGCCCGCTTCGCCCGCCCCGCTGG
>DATFGC010000185.1:0-3771 GCA_035249765.1 Gemmatimonadales bacterium
GGCCACGCGCTGCGCCGGGCCAGCGGAGCCATTCTCCTGGCCGGGGCGGCAGGAGGCAGCGGCCCGCTTCGGCGCCGGGCTGAAATCGCCGGACTGGCGGGCGAGATCGAGCAGCAGGACGCCGCGCTGGGCGCGGTGCGCGCGGCGCTGGCCGGCTCCGAAGCCAGGCTGATCGAGCTGGAGCGGGCCGCCGCGGCCTCCGCCACCAACGCCGATCAGCTCCGGGAGACCGCGCGGATGGCCGCGGCTCGCCGGGAAGACTCGGCTCGGGCGGTGTAGAATCTCACCCGCGAGCTGGCCGACGCCGATACCGGCCTCTCCCGCCTGCGGGAGCGGCTGCACGCCGCGGAGCGGCGCCACCACGAAGTCGAGGAGCTCCTGGCCAAAGGCACCGGCGCCCGGGGCGGCCAGGAGCAGGAGCTGGCCGAGCGGCGGAGCCGGGTGACCGCGGTGGAAGCGGAACAGGAAGCCGCCCGGGAAAACCGGGTCCACTGGCAGGTCCAGGAGGCCCACATTGGGGCCCGGCTCCGGGCCACCCAGGAGCGGCTCGACCGGGCCACCCAGACCATCGCGATCGCTGAGGCGGCGGCGCAGTCGCTGCTGGGAGAGATCGCCCAGCTCGACCAGGAGAGCACCGCCCTGGTGGGGCAGCAGTCGGCCTGGCTGGACCAGCGCCGGGAGCAGGCCATGGCGCTGGAGGGGCTGGAGCGGGCCTCGGCCGAGTCGGAAGCCGCGCTGGCCGGCGCCTCGGCGGCGCTGGCGGACGCGGAGCGCTCCGTGATGGCGCTGCGGGGCGAGCTGGAGCGAAGCAGCGAGGAAGACCATCGCCTCGAGGTCGAGCTGACCGAATCGGGAGGATTGCGCCGCGGCATCATCGAGCGGGTGGAAGCGGAGTGGAAGCAGCCGTTCGACCAGCTGCTGGCGACGGCCGCCCTGCTCGACCTCGACCGGGAGACCCTGGAGGCCGAGGCCGCCCGGATTGCCGAGGGGCTGGACCAGATCGGCCCGGTCAATGCGCTCGCGGTGGAGGAGCACGCCGAGGAGTCCAAGCGGCTCGAATTCCTGACCTCACAGCGGGATGACCTGGTCGCCGCCCGCCAGTCGCTGCTCCAGGCGATCAAGGAGATCGACGGCACCGCGCGGCTCATGTTCCAGGAGACCTTCGTCGCGGTGCAGGAGCACTTCCGCCACGTGTTCCAGACCCTGTTCGGCGGGGGGGAGTGCGAGCTCCGGCTGGCCACGCCGGACGATCCGCTGGAGAGCGAGATCGACATCCACGCCGCGCCCCGGGGCAAGCGCACCCAGCGGATCCACCTGCTCTCCTCGGGCGAGCGGACCCTGGTGGCGGTCTCGCTCCTGTTCAGTATCTACCTGACCAAGCCCAGCCCGTTCTGCCTGATGGACGAGGTGGACGCGCCGCTGGACGACGCCAACGTGGGCCGCTTCACCACCCTGCTGGAGGAGTTCAAGAAGGACACCCAGTTCCTGGTGATCACCCATAACCCGCGCACCATGCAGTCGGCCGACGCCGTGTACGGGGTCACCATGCAGGAGCCTGGCGTCTCCACCATCGTGGGTGTGCGACTCTCCGAAAGGCAGGCATTGGGCAGTGGGCAGTAGGCAGTGGGCGATCGGCAATAGACCCGCGCTTCCCATTGCCCATTGCCCATTGCCTAGCCTCATTTTCCCACTGCCGATTCGATGCTCATCATCCTCCGCCCCGACGCCTCGCGTTCCGACCGCGACCGCGTGGTCGCGCTGATCGGCACCCTGGGATACACCGCCCAGACCATCGAAGGGGGCCAGCGCGACGCCGTCGCGGTGGTGGGGCACGACGGGCGGGTGGATGCCGCCCGGTTCAGCGCCCTGCCGGGGGTGGACGAGGTCATCCAGATCACCCGGCCCTGGCGCATGGTGGCCCGGGAGTGGCGGCCCGAGCCCACCGTGGTCACGCTGCCGGGAGGACGCAGCATCGGAGGGCCCGAGGTGCTGGTGATCGCGGGCCCCTGCTCGGTGGAGAGCGAGGAGCAGATCTTCGCCACCGCGCGAGCGGTACGGGCCGCCGGGGCCGGCGCACTCCAGGCCGGGGCATTCAAGCCCCGCACCTCCCCCTACGCCTTCCAGGGCCTGGGCCGGACCGGGCTCGAGCTGCTGGCCGCGGTGCGGCGAGAAACCGGCCTGCTGATCGTCACCGAGGCGATGGACGAGGAAGGTCTGGGGCAGGTCGCATCGGTCGCCGACATCGTGCAGATCGGCGCCCGGAACATGCAGAATTACGCCCTGCTCAAACGGGTCGGCCGCTCCGGCAAACCGGTACTGCTCAAGCGGGGGATGTCCGCCAGCCTGGCGGATCTGCTCCTCTCGGCGGAGTATGTGCTGTCGGAGGGGAATCCGGACGTCATTCTCTGCGAGCGCGGCATCCGGGGCGCGGATCCCTCCACCAGGAACCTTCTCGATTTGAGCGCAATCCCCGCAGTGAAATCGCTGTCCCATCTTCCCATTCTGGCGGACCCGAGCCACGGCACCGGCAAGCGCGCGCTGGTGCCCGCCATGGCGCGTGCCGCCGTCGCCGCCGGCGCCGATGGGTTGCTGATCGAGGTCCACGCCCATCCCGATGAAGCGCTTTCCGACGGCGCCCAGAGCCTCTACCCCGAGCAGTTCGCCCTGCTGATGGAGGAGCTGCGCGGGATCGCGGCAGTGGTGGGGAGGCGGATCGTATGAGACGCAAAGACGCAAAGACGCAAAGACGCAAGGTGGGCTTCCTACTTCTACTTTGCGTCGTTGCGTCCTTGCGCCTTTCTACCGCGGCAGCGCAGGACCCCACCACCCTGATCCGCCGGGCGAGCAGCATCTACCGCGGGCTCAGCTCGCTCCAGGCGGACTTCGTGCAGGTGATCGAGGACGCCAGCCTGGGCGACACCCTCACCACCACCGGCAAGCTCTACCAGTCGGGACAGAATGCCTTCGCGATGCGGTTCACCGATCCCCCCGAAGAAGCCATCGTCATCGACGGGCGCTACACCTGGATCTACACCCCGAGCACCACACCCGGCCAGGTGATCCGCATGGCGGTGGAGAGCGATCCGGTCTACGGGGTGAATCTGCTGGCCCGGCTGCTGGACCGGCCGGCCGACCGCTACGCGGCGACCTGGCTTCGGAAGGATGAGGTGAACGGGCGCGGCGTGGAAGTGGTGGCGATCGTGCCCCGCTCCGACAACGCGAATTTCTCCCGCGCGGTGCTCTGGCTCGACCCCGATGATGCCCTGCCCCGGCGGATCGAGCTCGACGAGGCACCGGGGGTCCGGCGGATCCTGACTCTCTCCAAGCTCCGGCCCAACGCCCCCATCGCCCGGGAGCTGTTCGAGTTCAAGATTCCCCGCGGCGTCCGGGTGGTCGTCCAGTAGCGCTCAGGGTACCGCCGCCCTGACGAGAACCTCCTTGTGGAGCCGAATCTCCCACCGGCCGGTGCTCTCGCACGCCATCGGCTGGCGGGCGCCTTCCGAGACATTGACCGCCCCGCCCAGCAGCACCGACCGGATCGCCGAGCGATCGGGTCCTCTCGGCTCGACCGTGGTCATCACGATCATGTAGACCCGGTAGCTGTCGGCGTAAGGGCCGGTGATTCCGTCGCCGCAGGAGAGATAGGTGGAGATCTGCTTGCCGCCGATGTCACCCCGGCGGTGGAAGACGCCGGTCTCCACCCGACCATTGGCCGAGTCGCGAACCTCAGAGGGCAGCTTGAGCGCTTCGTAGGTCGCGAGCACCGCGGCG
>DATFGC010000186.1:0-4292 GCA_035249765.1 Gemmatimonadales bacterium
CATGTCTTCGAGACCGCCCGCCGCCGTGGCGCCCAGTCTGGCGGAGGCTGCGATGGCGTCGGCACTCCGGTCGTACACGATGACCTGGTGGCCGTCCCGGAGCAGCCGTTCGGTCATGTTGCCGCCCATACGGCCGAGTCCGATCATCCCGAGCTGCATGACATCTCCTCCGATCAGGACTTGGAGTCATCGCGAGGGTGCGAAGCACCCGACGCGATCTCATCGACGGCCAGATTGCTTCGCCGCTGAGGCGGCTCGCAATGACTACATCCCTCGCGCGGCCACCGCCGCCGCGCCCAGGAGGCCCGCATCGGGGCTCATCACGACCTGTACCGGCACGCGGGCGAGAAACTCTTCCAGCTCGCCCTTCTCTCCAAACGCCCTCATGAAAGTACCGTCCTGGAGCTTGGCGATCAGGCGGGGCGCGATGCCCCCGGCCACGTACACCCCGCCGGTGGCGAGCACGGTCAGCGCGAGGTTGCCTGCCTGGGCCCCGTACGCGGCGGCGAACAGATCGAGTGCCTCCGCCGCTGCCGGATCGCTGCCGTCGAGCCCCCGGGCCGAAATCGCCGCGGGATCCTCCGCCGTCGGCGATCCGCCGAGGCACTGATAGCCGGCCGAGAGCCCGGGACCGGAGAGCACGTTTTCCCAGGAGACCGGCCCGAGCCGCTGCTCGAGCCAGGTGCGGAGCCGCCATTCCCGCGCAGTCCGGGCGGCGAAGGACGCATGGCCCCCTTCGCTGGCCCGCACCCGGTAACGGGTTCCGTCATGAAAGAGAAAGCCCTGGCCGAGCCCGGTGCCGGCGCCGATCAGCGCAACCGGCCCGGTGGGGTCGCGCCTGCCGGCCTGCAGGGTGAACAGCTCCGCGGGACCCAGCAGGGCCAGTGATTCACCCACCGCGGCGAAGTCATTGATCAGGACGGTGTCGGGGATGCCGATCTCGCGGGCCAGCTCGGCGGTCCGGATGATCCAGGGAAGGTTCGTGGTCTGCACGGTGCCATCCACCACCGGCCCGGCCACCGCAAAGCAGGCGCGGGCGGGGACCGGCTTGCCGGCGAGGAACTGCCTAACCCGCGGGGCCAGCGAGGAGAGCGTGCGACTTGCGGCGCTGTCCCGCTCGAGGATCCGGGCTTGCCTCCCGGTCGTCTCGATCAGGGCGAGACGGGTGTTGGTCCCGCCAATGTCGGCGGCGAGGATTAACACGGGCGAGTTGCCGGTCTACGACGGGGCTGCTTCGGGGGCTGCGCCCCCTCGCAAGGCCCGGGCGGCGGCGCGGTCCAGGATCCAGGTCCCGCCGCGGGCGAGCTGGGCCGGCACCGACCCGACATCATCGGGACCCTCCAGCGCGCGGGCGACCGCGTCCGCTTTCTCGGCCCCGGTTGCCAGCACCAGGGTTCGGGCGGCGCGCTGGATGACCGGCGGGGTAATGGTGAGCCGCTGCACCAGCGGCTCGCCTCCCACCACCCGGACTACCCGGTGCTCCCGCTCCAGCAGGGCGGGCGCGTGGGGAAAGAGCGATGCGGTGTGGCCGTCCGGCCCGATGCCGAGCAGCAGGACGTCGAGTGAGGGAGGGAGAAGGGTTTCATACTCCCGGGCGGCGGTGTTCAGATCATTCCGCTCGGCCGCCATCCGGTGAATCTTCGCCGGCGGGATCGGTACCTGGCTCAGGAACGCGTCCTGAGCCATCCGGAAGTTGCTGTCCGGAGACTCGGGAGGCACTGCGCGCTCGTCACCGAAGAAAATCTCGACCTGGGCCCAGGGCACCATCGGAAGGGTGGGAAGGCGCCGGTAGGCCTGGCGGGGCGTGCTGCCGCCGGCCAGGGCCAGGGCACAGGCGCCCTTGTCCCGCACGGTCTTCCGGATGGCGTCGGCGATCCACCCGGCGCCCCGGCTGGCCACCGCATCCGCGTCCACGACGATGTGGTGCACAAGGGAATCATACACCCGACCGCGGTGAGAGGTGAGCGGTACGCGGTGAGCGGGAACGGCTTTTCCCGCTTACCTCTCACCGCTCACCGCTTACCTTTCTGGCCCATGTTGAGCCTCACCTTTCTCGGCACCGGCGCCGCCTGCCCCACGGTGGACCGCAACGTCTCCTCGCTGGCGGTGCATCGCGAGGGGGAGATGCTGCTGTTCGACTGCGGCGAGGGCACCCAGCGCCAGATGATGCGCTACGGGGTGGGATTCTCCTTCCGGGACGTCTTCTTCACCCATTACCATGCCGACCACTTCCTCGGCGTGATTGGTCTTTGCCGCACCATGGGCCTGATGGACCGGAAGGAAGGGGTGACCCTCTATGGCCCCAAAGGCGCCCAGCGGATTCTCTCCGCGGCGCTCGGAGTCGGCATCGAGCGCACCAAGTTTCCGGTGGAGATCATCGAAGTGAAGCCGGGGGACCGGCTGGGGCGCGGCGACTACGAGATCGCGGTGTTCGAGACCGAGCACCGGGCCGATACGGTGGGCTACGCCCTGGTGGAGCACGATCGGCTGGGACGGTTCGATCCCGACCGCGCCCGGGAGCTGGGGATTCCCGAGGGCCCGCTCTGGGGAGCGATCCACAAGGGCAAGACGGTGTCGCTCCCCGACGGCCGGACCGTGACGCCGGCCGAGCTGGTGGGCCCCCCTCGGCCGGGGCGCACCGTGGTCCTCTCCGGCGACACCCGGCCCCATCCCGCGGTGCTGGCCGCCGCACGGGGAGCCGATCTTCTGGTGCACGAGGCCACCTTCGGCCAGGAGGAGCGGGGCAGGGCTCTCGAGACCGGCCACTCGACCGCCCGGGAAGCCGCGATCATCGCCCGGGAAGCGGGAGCCCTGCGGCTGGTGCTGACTCACGTGAGCGCGCGCTACAGCCGGGAGGCCCCGGAGCTGCTCACCGAGGCCCAGGAGATCTTCCCGGACACGATCGTAGCCCGGGACGGTCTGACCCTGGAGGTACCTTTCCGAAGCTGACCCCCCTTGGCATCCCCCGCCGCCCGGCCATACATTGTCGTTTCTTAATCGGTTCTTCGAATGGCCGAGGCTCAATGCCCATCCAGGCAAGACAACTGATCCGTTACGGACTTGCCCTGCTCTCCGGGGTGGTGGCGGTGGGGTGCAAGGACGACGGTGACATAATCGATCCGGGCGCAATCACGCTTGCGCTGAATCCGACCGGCGCCTCGGTGGCGCAGGGCGGCAGTACGACGACCACCGCCACGCTGACCCGGACCGGCGACTTCACCGGAAGCGTCACCCTGAACGTGACCGGGGCTCCCGCGGGGGTGGCCGCCGCGGTTTCCAATATCCAGACCACTGGCCTGGTCACCACCGCCACGGTGACCGTGACCGTGGGCGCTGCAGTCGCCCCGGGGTCCTATCCGCTGGTGGTGCGCGGCAGCGGAACCGGAGTGACCGAGGCCACCGCCAATTTTTCGCTGACGGTGACCGCGCCGCTGCCTGGGAACTTCACTCTCACCACCACACCGGCGACCTCGGCCAGCGTGGTGCAGGGCGGAAACACCAGCGTCACGGTGAACCTGGCGCGCACCGGCGGATTCACCGGCGGGGTAAACCTCACCGCCACCGGACTGCCGGCCGGGCTGACCGCCTCGTTCAACCCCACCAGCGCCACCGGGGCGACCTCGACATTGACGCTCACGGCGGCCGCGGGACTGGCCGTGGGGGCCTATCCGATCGTGATCCGGGGCAACTTCACCGGGCTGGCCGAGCAGACCGTCAACCTGACCGTGAACGTGACCGCCTCGGGGGGCGGGACCGGCAATGTGACGGTGAGCTTCGCCGCCTGCGCGGTGGCCGACCGGGCGGTCTGGGTCGCCTTCCAGGATGGCACCGCCGGCGCCTGGAGCCGGGTGACCGGGACCAACGACGTCTACCAGTTCAGCGTCACCTCGGGGAAGGGAGGGGTGGCCTGGGTGGTGCTGGGCACCGGAACGTCCACCATCAACGTGCAGTACTACTCGCAGGCTGAAATGACCGCCGGGGTGCTCAATTTCTGTGGCGCGGCGGCGAGCGGAAAGACCGTCAACGCTACGGTGGCCAATCTGCCCGCCGGGGCGCAAGGGAGGGTGTCGTTCGGGGGCGGTTTCGCGGCGGCGCTGGCCAACGGGCCGGTGCAGCTCACCAACGTGCTGGAGGGATCGCAGGACCTGGTGGCCTATGCCGGGCAGCTGCTCGGCCCCGGCGCGACCGACCGGGTGTTCCTGGCCCGCGGGCTCAATCCCGCCAGCGGCGGCTCGCTGGGCACGGTGGACTTCACCGGGACCGGATCCTTTGTGGTGACGCCGGGGACGATC
>DATFGC010000187.1:0-4627 GCA_035249765.1 Gemmatimonadales bacterium
CGCCCAGTTCGAACGGATCGTTGCGCGGCTGGGCGGGACGATGCCCCCGCCGGGCACCGCCACGATCCCGGACGCGGCCGGCCGGTTGTCGTCGCCCGTCGCCCGGCGCATGGCCTATGAGATGGCGGTGTCGGTGGTCTATGCCGACGGCGAGGCCAACCCCCGGGAGCGGCAGTTTCTCGCCGAGCTGCGTGCCGCCCTCCAGCTGCCGGCCGAAGAGGCGGACGGGCTCGACCAGGACGCGCTGTCGCTGGCCGAAGCGCCCCTCGCTCTCGCGTCGCCCGAGCCGGAGCCGAGGCGGCAGATCCCCAAGTCCCTCTACGCCTCCCAGGGCGGTATCCCGACGGCGGCGCCCGATGCCGCGCTGGACAGCCTGATCCGCAAGCAGGCGCTGCTCGCCGGCGCGCTCGAGCTCCTGCCCCAGAACATCGCGTCCCTGGTCATCATTCCGGTGCAGCTGCGGCTGGTCTACCGGATCGGCGCCGACTACGGCCAGCGGCCCGATGCCGCCCAGGTGCGGGACCTGCTGGGGGCGATGGGGATCGGGGCCGCGGCCCAGGTGCTCGACGGGGTGACCCGCCGTATCCTGGGGAAGCTGGGGCGGGGACTGTTCGGCTCGGCGCTGGGTGGTGTGATGGGAGGAACCGCCGGCACGGCCGCCGGCGCCGGGCTGGCCTTCGTCACCACCTACGCGCTGGGTCATACCGCCCGGCAGTACTACCACCAGGGCCGGCAGCTCACCCGGGAGGATCTGGCGACGCTCTTCCGCCGGTTCCGGAAGGAAGCCGAAGCGATCCTCCCCGCTGCGCAGGAGCAGATCCACCAGCAATCGCAGCACATGGATTTCCCGAAGCTGCTCGCCGCGATCCGGGGCGTGCCCGCGCCCGGCTGAGCGACTACCAGGGAGGCTCCGCCACGTGGTGGGGGTCCTTCAGCACGAGGGCGCTCGCGAGGGCGCCCGCCGGCGAGTCGTGCTGTCCCTCCGGAATGATCAGCAGCGCGTTGGCCCGGACCATCGAGGTCAGGATGCCGGAGCCCTGCGGGCCGGCGAGCCGTGCGATCAGGGAGACCGCTTCGCTTCGCTCCCGGTGACTGCTGCCGGTCATCCCGAGCGCCGCGAAGGGATCCCGCCGCTCCTGCACGATCGCCCGGAGAAAATGCTGCAGCCTGGGCCCGAGCCGGATCGATTCGGCCAGCCGCACCGGCACCGCCCGGCGGAAGGGAAGGGAGTGACCCATCATCTTCCGGATGGCGGGGCGGACGAACAGCTCGAACGTCACCATGGTGCTGACCGGATTGCCCGGCAGCCCGATCCAGGGCACTCCCCGCAGGATCCCGAATCCCACCGGGGCGCCGGGACGCATCCGGAGCTTCCAGAATCCCGGCTCGGCGCCGAGGCCGTCCATGACCGCCCGCAGGTGATCGTGCTCTCCCACGCTGATCCCCGCCGTGGTCACCAGCAAATCGCACTCGGTGGCCCGGACCAGGTGGCTGCGAAGGCTCGCCGGCGTGTCGCGCGCGATGCCCAGATTGACCGGAACCCCGCCCGCCAGCCGGACCAGCGCATGGAGGGTGTGGCTGTTGGAGCTGGCCACCTTCCGCCCCGCAAGGATCTCTTCGGGCTGGTCCACGTCCACGATCTCGTCGCCGCCCGCGAGAATGGCGACCCGGGGGCGGCGGTACACCACCGGCTGCCCCTCCGCGAGCGAGGCCAGCACGCCCAGCTCGGCCGGGCCCAGCTCGGTGCCCTCGGGGAGGGCGACCTGGCCCTTCCGGATGTCCTCCCCGGCCTTGCGGAAATTCACTCCGCAATCCCGATCGTTCCGGATCTGCACTTCCCCAACCCCCAACCCCGAACCCCCATCTCCCAGATCGGTGTCCTCCTGCCGGATCACCGAATCGGCCCCTTCGGGTAGCGGGGCGCCGGTGAAGATGCGGGCGCACTCGCCCGGGCCGATGCTCCGGGAGGGAAACGCGCCGGCGGGAATCACCTCGACCACCCGGAGCCGGCGGGGCGTCCCGGGAGACGCCCCCCGGACGTCGGCGGCCCGGGCGGCGTAGCCGTCCATCGCGGAATTGGTCCAGGGGGGGATGTCGAGGCGGCTCACCGCGTCGGCGGCGAGGATGCTGCCCAGGGCATCGTCCAGGGACATGCGAAGCGGAGGTTGCCGGGTGACCGCGGCGAGAATCCGGGCCGCCGCCTCGGCGGGGGCGAGCGGCGCCGTCACGGCGCGAGCGGCTTGGCCTGCTCCATGACCAGTGCGGTCAACACGGTGAGCCACATCGTATCGGTGAAATGCAGAACCCGGCAGGGTGCCCGGTACTTGTGATCGTCGGTCACGATGGCGACCCACTCACCCGCATTGGAGGACTCGGGATCGAAGAGCGGCGCCCTGGCCACTTCCTTCCGGTAGACCTCGATCTTGGGAATCGCCGCCCGCTTGAATCCCTCGACCAGGACGATGTCCATGTCGGAGAAGTAGCGCCGGGCCAGATCCTCGGGACCGGTATCGTCGGGCCGGCGCTCGAACGTAACCCGCAGCTCCGGCGAGGCCACCAGCACTCCGTCGGCGTTGCCCTCGTGGAAGTGGCGCCAGGAGTCGGTGCCGTCCCGGTCGGTCTCCACCGGATGCGAGGCGTGCTTGATCGTGGCCACCCGCCGCTTCTGGCGCTTGAACTCGTGCGCCAGCGCGGAGACCAGGGTGGTCTTCCCGGCGTTCTTGTGCCCGATCACGGAGATGATTTTGGTCACGAGGCCATCCCGTTTGCCCGGACCAGGTCTTCCGGGGTATTCACGTTGAAGAACAGCCGTCCCGGGTCACCGAAGGCCAGGAGCTCGGCTTCCGGAATGATGCGCACCCGCACCGCCTCGTGAAAGGCGATGGCCCGAAGATCGCCCCGTTCGATGGCCGCCGCCATTGCCGGCCCGGTGGCCGGTCCGTAGCCGGCGCAGAGCGGCTCCACCCCCCGGCGCCCCCCGCTCGCCGGAATGACCACGTCGGCGCTGCCGAGGCCCTGGGCCAGGGCGGCGATGAGCCCGGGGGTGACGAAGGGCATATCCCAGGCGACCGCCACCACCGGGGCAGGCGCCTCCAGTACCGCGGAGTGGAGCCCGGCCAGGGTCCCGCCGCCGGGGATCCGGTCGGGGACCACCCGGAGGCCGGGTCTCCAGCCCCGGGCGTCGGGGGCGTTGGCCACCAGCAGGGGAAGTCCGCCCAGGGCCTCCTGAAACGCCGCCACCAGCCGATCCAGGATGCGGATTCCGCCGACCGGGAGCAAGCCCTTGGGGGTGCCCCCCATCCGGCGCGCCTGGCCTCCGGCGAGGATGGCGCCCTGGACGGCCGCCATAAGCCTTCAGCCTTCAGCCATCAGTCCGGGTTGTCAGCTGACGGCCGACGGCTGACGGCTGATGGCTCTTCTGAAGGCTGACGGCTGATGGCTGAGGGCTGCGCCCCATGCAACGCAGGACTTCCACTCACGGCACGCCCCACCAGCACCATGCCGGTGCGCCGGGCGATCTCTACGGCCAGCGTCGATGGCACCGACGGCGTCGCCACCCAGGCCAGTCCGGCCCGCGCGGCCTTGGCGGCCAGCTCGGCCGAGATCCGCCCGGTCACCAGGAGGCCAAGACCGACGACCGGCCGGCGGGCCAGCAGTGCCGCGCCGATGACCTTGTCCACCGCGTTGTGGCGCCCGATGTCCTCGGCGTGGGAGACGAGGCTGACCCCGTCGGTGAGCGCCGCGGCGTGGATCCCTCCGGTGTCGCGATAGCGCTCCCCGCCGGCGAACAACGCTTTGAAGAGTCCCCGCAGCACCTCGGGCCGCGGCGGATCACCCCGCCGCGCAGCCGGCGCGAAAGAGTCGGCATCGGCCAGGAAGATGCTCACCGCGCCGCATCCCGAGGCCAGGACGGGTTTCCGCCCTTCCGCGGTCACCGCCGCCACCCGCTCCCCGGGAACCTCGGCCCAGAAGCCCAGGTCGGTGGCGCAGGGGCGGAGCCGCAGCTCGTCAATCCCTTCGATATAGCCCTCACCGGCCAGCCATCCCACCGCCAGCTCCTCCAGGAGATCCGGGGTGCACATCCAGGTGACCACCGGCACGCCGTTGAGCTCCAACCAGACCGGGACTTCCTCGACCGCGGCCTGGTCGCCCATCCGGCCCCCCCGCTTGGGCGGGCGGCGCGGCTCAGGCGTCTCCGGTGCAGTCGGCATGGAGCGAAGCATCCTCCGCGACCCGGACCCGGGCCAGGGTCACGCCGGCGGGAAGCCGCGGGGCGATGCGCTGAAAGAGGAATCGGGCCAGCGCTTCGCAGCTCGGCAGCGCGCGGCCATAGGCAAATTCGGGAAGGTCGAGATTGAGGTGCCGGCCATCCAGCCGCGCAGTGACTTCCTCGGCCAGGATCCGGTCCAGCTCGGGCAGGTCGAGGACCATGTCGGTGTCGGGATCGAGCGGACCGGTGACCGTCACGCTGCAGCGGTAGTCGTGGGGGTGACCCGGCTCCTCCGCCGTCCAGCCGAACCGGCTCCGGTTGAGATCCTCGCTCCAGGCCGGTTTGAAGTAGCGATGAATGGCGCGGAAGCCGAGGCTGCGGGTGAGGGAGACCGCCATGGTAACCGGCTCAGAAGGG
>DATFGC010000188.1:0-4605 GCA_035249765.1 Gemmatimonadales bacterium
CGGAGCCGCGCGATCCACTTCCCATCGGCGCTGGGCAGGTCGGCCCGGGCCCGCGGCGGGCTCCGGCCCCGCCTCACCAGGCTGGCCTCGGGACGGGCGGCCTGGAGGTCCCACTCCGTCCCGTCGCTGACATAGCGGAGCCAGCCACTCTCCAGCCAGCGGGGTGACTCGGCGTCCTGGCCCGGCGCGCTGACCTGCCGGGGCGGAGCCGAGCCGTCGGCGGGCACCAGCCAGACCGCGCTGCTGTCGCCATTGGTGGCCTCGATCCGCCGGCTTACCGTGAAGGCCACCCAGGCCCCGTCGGGCGAGAGCCGGGGCGCCCCCACCGTGCGCACCCGGTAATAGTCTTCGATGGAAAGGGGACGCGAAGCCGGGGGTGCTGTCGGCGGGGCCCCCTGGGCCGGCGCGGAGGACGCGGAAGACGCGGAAGACGCGAAAAGACCGATCCAGACCAGGATTCTCCTCATGCCACGCGCTCCTTCTCCTCGACCGGAAGGCCGAGCTCGAGATACCGTTTCCATCCCCCCACCAGCGCCCTCGCTCCCTTCCAACCCGCCTTCTGCAGCTCTCGCGTCACCCGGACGCTTGTGTGCTCGGCCATTCAGGCGCAGTACCCCACCAGCCAGGCTTCCCTCGGCAGGGCCAGGCTCGCCGCATTCTCCGCCGGTGCCGCGGGAGAGAGCCGGATGGCGCCTTTGGCGGTCAGGGGGGACACGTCGTACCCGCGGGAGGAGCGCACATCCAGGACGATCACCTCGGCCTTCGCTGCCTGAAGTGCGGCCAGCTCGTCGAAAGTAATCAGCTCCGGATGGGCTACGAGCCTGGCGCCGGGAAGCTCGGGACCGCGGCTGGCGAGTGAATTGAGCGGCTCGGCCCGCGACTTGAGCCGGTGGGTGGCCCAGGCCAGCAAGGCCCCGTGCCCCACCACCGAGAGCAGCACCACCAGAGCCGTCATCGGAAAAAGCTGCTGCGCTCCCGGAATGCCGGCAATGATCGGGAGCAGGATCAGCAGCAAGGAGGCGAGGGCCCGGGGGCCGAACCAGACGACCAGCCGGCGGGCCAGTGGGTCCATCCCGTCGCGGGGCAGCAGGAGCATGAGCACCAGGGGACGGCCCAGCAGCGCCACCGCCGCGACCGCGAGGTGGGGACCGTCGAGCACCTGGAGCCCGGTCCAGATCAGCGAAGCGCCGAAGGCGATGAAGCCGAGGAGCAGCAGCATCTCCGCGGTGGCTTCGCCGTAGTCGTGGAAGCAGTCGCACAGCTCGATGTCGATCGACGCCACCGTGAGACCGGCGGCGAAGGCCGCCATGAAGCCGCTGGCGTGGAACAGCTCGGCTACGGCGTAGGCGGTGAAGGCGATGCCCAGGACGTAGAGCGACTCGTAGTCCCGCCGCATCCCCATCCACCCTCTGGCATACACCAGGAGGCGCACCGATACCCAGGCGACCAGGATTCCCGCCGCGGGGCCCAGCACGAAGACCGAGAGCGCCACCGTACCGACGGTTCCGGACACCGGCGCGCCGCCCGCGCGCAGGAAGACCATGCCGAGCAGCACGATGGGGAGCACCACCACGTCGTTGAGGCCGCTCTCGATCCGGAGCGGATAGCGCGCCGCGGCGGGCACCCCGGGAAGCCGGAGCAGTCCCCGCATCATCACCGGATCGGTGGAAGAGAGCGCCGCGCCCAGGATCGCCGCGGCGGCGGGGTGGAGACCGAGGACCTTCCAGGCGGCTACGGCAGTCAGCACCGCCGCGAGCAGGGTCCCCGGACCCAGCACGATACCGGCAATCCTGGCGTGCCGCCTGAGCGCATCCCGGTCCACCGACACCGCGTCGGTAAAGAGGACCAGTACCAGCGACAGGATCGCGATGGTAAGCAGGATTGGTGAGCCGAGCCCGAAGTCCACCAGCGCCAGTCCGTAGGGACCGAGCAAGGTGCCCAGGCCGAGGAAGAGGGCGACGGCGGGGATGCCGAGCCGCTCGTTCAGGCCGGAAACGAGGCCGGCGACCAGGATCACCAGCCCGATCAGGGCTACCAGCGAAACGAAGCCTGCCGGATCGAAGGAATTCATGCTAAACTCCCACTGCCATTTTGACATTTCTCCCTTCAGGTTCCGTGGCCCCCAAGCGCGACTTTCTGACGGTCTCCGATCTCAGCCGCGACGAGCTGACCACCCTGATCCGCACTGCCGCTGATCTTAAGCGGTCGGGCTCTGGGGAGCGTCCCCTGGCGGGGCGGAGCATCGGACTCCTCTTCTCCAAGAGCTCGACCCGCACCCGGGTCTCTTTCGAGGTGGGGGCCTTCCAGTTGGGGGCCCACGCGGCGTTTCTGTCGCTGCGTGACATCCAGCTGGGCCGGGGGGAGCCGATGCGCGACACCGCCCGGGTCTTATCCCGGTACCTGGATGCGCTGGTTATCCGGACCGGGGCGCACGCCGAAGCGCTGGAGCTGGCCCGGTGGGCGACGGTGCCGGTTATCAACGGTCTCACCGATCTGCTGCATCCCTGCCAGGTGCTGGCCGATCTGCTCACGCTGCACGAAGCGCTGGGCGGGTGGGAAGGGAAGATCGTCGCCTGGGTCGGGGATGGGAATAACGTCGCCAACGCCTGGATCGAGGCGGCCGGGGTGCTGGGGTTCGAGCTCCGGGTGGCCTGCCCGGAAGGCTACGAGCCGGATCGCGGGCTGTTCGAGAAAAACCAGAAGCTCACCCGGCTCAGCATCACCGAAGAGCCGGAGGAAGCGGTGGAGGGCGCCGACCTGGTGACCACCGATGTCTGGACCTCGATGGGCCAGGAGGGCGATGCCGAGCAGCGCCGGGCGGCGTTCCAGGGGTACACGGTTACCGAGCGGCTGTTGGAGCTGACCAGCCCGCAGGCGGTCTTTCTCCACTGCCTCCCGGCCCACCGGGGGGAAGAGGTGGAGGAGGCGGTGCTGGAAGGGCCGCGGAGCAGGGTATGGGACGAGGCGGAGAACCGGCTGCATGTGCAGAAGGCGCTGCTGATCAAGCTGGTGAGCGGTGAGCGGTGAGCAGTGAGCGGGAAGAGCTTTTCCCGCTTACCCCTTACCGCTCACCGCTCACCGTCACTCACTTCGAGGACGAGATGACCGACGAATTGAAGCGCACTCCGCTGGCGGACATTCACCGCGCGCTGGGCGGGAAGATGGTGCCGTTTGCCGGCTGGGAAATGCCGGTGCAATACCCTACCGGCATCCTGGCGGAGCACCAGGCGGTGCGGACCGGGACCGGGATCTTCGACGTCTCCCACATGGGGGAATTCGAGGTCACCGGTCCGGACCGCAATGCCTTCGTGAACCGGGTCACCTGCAACGACGTCTCGGCGCTGGAACCGGGTGGGGTGCAGTACTCGGGGATTCTGACTCCCGAGGGCACCTTCGTGGACGACTGCACGGTGTACCGCTTCGACGACCGGCTGATGCTGGTGGTGAATGCCGCCAACCGGGCCAAGGCCTGGGAGCACATCGTGGATCAGAAGCAGGCCGGCGGCGCCAATGTCCGGCTGCGCGACATCTCGGACGACACCGGGCTGCTGGCGGTGCAGGGGCCCAAGGCCGAGGCGCTGCTCCAGCCGCTGGCGGGCATGAAGCTCTCCGGGATCGAGTACTACCACTGCGCCATGGGCCAGCTGGCGGGAGTGGGCTGCTTCATTTCCCGCACCGGGTACACCGGAGAAGACGGCTTCGAGGTGTACTGCCGCTGGAAAGACACCGTGGCGCTGTGGGACGCGTTCACCCAGGCGGGCGCGGTGCCGATCGGGCTGGGCGCCCGGGACTCGCTCCGGCTGGAAATGGGGTACGCCCTCTACGGCCAGGAGATCGACGACACCATCACCCCGCTCGAGGCCGGGTTAGGATGGATCGTCAAGCTCGACAAGGGGGCGCCGTTCATGGGGCTCCCGGCGCTCAAGGCCCAGAAGGAGCGCGGCGTCACCCGGAAGACGGTGGGGTTCAAGCTCAACGGGCGGGGGATCGCCCGGCACGGCTACCCGGTGTGGTACCAGGGCAACCAGGTGGACATCGTGCGGAGCGGGGGGCAGAGCCCCTCGCTGGGCTACGCGATCGGCACCACCATGCTGCCGGTCGCGGCGGCGAAGATCGGCACGACCTTCGAGGTAGAGTGCCGCGGCGAGAAAATCCCCGCCGAAGTGGTGAAAAAGCCGTTTTACACCAAGGGGAGCGTGAAGAAGTGAGGCCCGAGTCATTGCGAGGGCCAAAGGCCCGAAGCAATCCCGGCGAGATCGCGTCGCTTCGCTCGCGATGACGCTCAGGGTCGCGGTGCTCACGATCTCCGACGCCGGCCACCGCGGCGAGCGCGCCGACACCTCCGGAGATGCGATCGTGTCCTGGGTGGCGGGGCGTGAGTACGCTCTGGCGCAGCGCGCGCTGGTGCCCGACGACACCGTGGCGATCGTGCGGACCCTGCTGGCGTGGACCGATGGCTCGGCCGACCTGATCCTCACCACCGGGGGGACCGGGCTCACCGAGCGGGACCTCACCCCGGAAGCGACTCGCGCGGTGCTGGAGCGGGAGGCCCCCGGGATCGCCGAGGCGCTCCGGAACAGCGGGTCAGGGCATTTCCCCCGGGCC
>DATFGC010000189.1:0-3834 GCA_035249765.1 Gemmatimonadales bacterium
TATCCACGAACGAGGCGGCAAAGGTCTCGAGTGCCTGGAGCACTTCGGGACCCAGCGGCTGGCGCGACATCGGGGTGAGCGGCGCGTCGGCGGCACGGGGCGCGAGCGCCGCGCGGACCAGCTCGCCCTCGGCGCCCAGCCAGGACGCGGTGGCCACCTCGTCGTAGTCGTGGTCGTCGCCGGGTACCCAGAAGACCGGCACCACCGGCCGGCCCCAGCGCCGCTCCAGTTCCAGGGCGAGCCCCCGGGCCGAGAGCGCCTTGGACACGGTGTACGCGGGGCCGGTGAAGAGGCCGGTCTGCTGGCCGGTGGTGACGACCAGCGCACCGGGCAGCGCCAGCCGGGCGCGCGCCGGTTCGCTGCCCGGCGAGGCGAGGATGGCCTCGTCGAGGGCCCGGTTCCATCCCGCCTCGCGCGGGGCGGGCAGTGTGGGCCGCTCGGCCAGCGGGGTGTCGAGAAGCGAGAAGCTCATTGCCTGAGAAGCGTCAACGGTCAACGGTCAACAGTCAACGGGAAGAGCGCTCGCATGATGAATTCCTCTCTTGCAAGGCTGAGCCCGTTCACCGTTCACGAGCCTGCCCTGAGCGCAGCGAAGGGTTGACCGTTCACGTTGTTCCACCCTTGTGGTAGGGTTCTCCCCGCAGAATCGTCCACGCCCGGTACCACTGCTCCAGCACGATGACCCGGACCAGCTGGTGGGGCAGGGTCAGGGGACCGAGGCTCCAGCGGAACCGGGCTGCGGCGGCGAATCCCGGCCTGAGCCCGAAGGCCCCGCCGATCACCAGCGCCACCGGCGCGGCGGCGGCTCGCCATTGATCCAGCCGCCGGGCCAGCTCTTCGCTGGACCAGGGGGCGCCGTCCATCGAAAGCGCGACCACGGTGGCCCGGGGAGGAATGGCCGCTTCGATCCGCGCGGTCTCCTCCTGGCGCCGCTGGGCGGTGGTCGCCGCCCGGGCCGACTCCCTGAGCTCCCGTTCCTCCACCGGGCCGTAGCGCCGGAGCCGGCGGAGATAGTCGTCGCAGACCAGGCGGAGCTGCGGCCGGAGTTTCCCAACCGCCAGGAGGTGCGTGACCATGGAGCCTTCAGCCTTCAGCCTTCAGCCATCAGCGACTGAAGGCTGACGGCTGATGGCTGATGGCTCCTCTCACGCATACATGCCGCGGAGGCGATGCACCCCTGCGACCCTGTCAATCGCCACCATGTAGGCCGCGATGCGCATGCTGACCTTGCTGCGCTGGGCCATCTGGGCCACTTCCTGGAAGGAGCTCACCATGATCTTCTCCAGCCGGCTGTTCACGGTCTCCTCGTCCCAGAAATAGCCGCCCCGGTCCTGGACCCATTCGAAGTAACTCACCGTCACCCCGCCCGCGTTGGCCAGGATGTCCGGCACCACCAGGATGCCGGCGTCCTGGAGAATCGGATCGGCGTCGGCGCTGGTGGGGCCGTTGGCGCCCTCGCAGATGATCCGGCTGCGAATCCGGGACGCGTTCTCGTCGGTGATGACGTTCTCCAGCGCCGCCGGCACCAGCACGTCGCACTCCAGCTCCAGCAGCTCGCTGTTGGTGAGCCGCTCGGCCTTGGGGTACGATTTCAGGTACTTGTGCTGTTTCACGTGGGCGATCACATCCTGGATGTCGAGCCCCTTCTTGTTGTAGATCCCCCCCTCCTTGTCGCTCACGGCGAGGATCTTCATTCCCTGCGCCTCCATCAGCTCCGCGCTGATCGAGCCGACGTTCCCGAAGCCCTGCACCACGACCCGGGTGCCCGCGACCGGCATGTTGCGGAGCTTGAGCGCCTCGACCGCCGAAATCATCACCCCCCGGCCGGTGGCTTCCCGGCGTCCGAGCGAGCCGCCCATCTGCACCGGCTTGCCGGTGACGACCGCCGTGACGGTGTGGCGCTTGTGCATGGAGTAGGTATCCATGATCCAGGCCATCATCCGCTCGTTGGTATTCACGTCGGGGGCGGGCACGTCGGAGTCGGGCCCCAGGCCGTCGATGATCCCGGCGGTATAGCGCCGGGTCAGCCGTTCCAGCTCCGCCATCGACATGTTGGCGGGATCGCAGATCACCCCGCCCTTGGCGCCGCCGAAGGGCAGATTCACCACCGCGCATTTCCAGGTCATCCAGGCCGCCAGCGCCTTGACCTCGTCGAGGGTGACCTGCATGTCGAACCGGATCCCGCCCTTGCCCGGACCCCGCGCGGTGTTGTGCAGCACCCGGTAGCCGGTGAAGACCTCGACCTCGCCGCTGTCGAGCTGGATCGGGATGGACACGATGATCTGCCGTTCCGGCGCGCTCAGCACCTTGCGGAGGCCCGGCTCGAGATTGAGATGATGGGCCGCTTCTTCGAAACGCGCCATCATCGAAAACAGCGGATTCTCCCCGCCGAGGAAGGTGTCCTTCTCGGGACGAATGCCGGCCCGCGCCACCGGGTAGGTCAGGGTTTCGCCGATTGAGGATGCCATGGTTTCGGGTACGCTCCGTTCGTGAGTCGTCGAAGGCTCAGAGTTGCTCGACAGGCGTGACGATCGCATCCAGGCCTGCCGTGATCGCGTCTTCCCCGTCTTCCCAGATCAGGTCCAGCACGGCAACCAGCGGTTCCGGCACGCTGGCGGGCCACCGGTCCCGCAGCTTCACCGCATCCTTCTGGGTGATCACCACAAAATCGGCCTTCCGCGCCGCCTTGGCGAGCCAGGCGACGTCCTCGTCGCGGAATTCGTGGTGGTCCCGCCAGCTGGCCACCTGCACCTGGGCCCCGGTGGCTTTGGTCTGGGCGACGAACGCGTCGGGGTCGGCGATGGCCGACGCGGCCACGACCCGCGCTCCGGTGAGTGCCTCGGCGGGGGTGACCCGCCCCGACACCAGCCCTTCGTAGCGGGAGACCCCGAGGTGAACCACCCCCACCGGACCGTCTATCGCCGGGGCGAGCTTCCGGGCCAGATCCCGTGCGGCAACGGCATCGGCCCGCTTTCGGGTGATCACCAGCGCGTCGGCCCGCCGAAGCGCCTCGAGGCCCTCCCGCCAGGGCCCGGCCGGGAGCGGCCAGCGCACCGCACGTGAAGTCTCGGCGCTCACCACCGCAAGATTAAAGTCCCGCCAGACGTCGCGCCGCTGGAAGGCATCGTCCAGCACCAGCACCTGGGCCCCCTGGGCCAGCGCCCGTTCCGCCCCCGCCACCCGGTCGGGATCGGCCACCACCCGCGCCCCGGGCACCCGGTGCCGGTGCACCAGCACTTCGTCCCTGCCGTAGCCCCGGAGCAGAATGCCGGGAATCAGGCCGCGGGCGAGGTAGTGACCCGCAATCCAGCTGGAGATCGGGGTCTTGCCGGAGCCCCCCACCGTCAGGTTCCCGACTCCCACCGCCGGCAACGGCAAATCCCGAACCGGAATCCAGCCCTGATCGTAAGCCAGGTTGCGGGCGCCGATGCCGGCCCGCCAGAGCCCGGCGAACGGCAGCAGCCCGAGCCGGGCCACCCGCGCGTCGAGACGCCGGCTGGTCCAGAGCCAGCGGATCAGTCGGTGTGCGTCGCCCCGTCGTCCCATCCCGCCTCGCGAACCAGTTGAGCCAGCTCCCGCTCCGCGCGGAGCCGCGCGGCCTCGATGCCTTCCGCGCCGGGCTCCACATGGAACGGCACCCCGTAGGCGATCCGCACCCGGGCCCCCGGCTTCGGAATCATGAAACGGTCCCACGATGCCAGCCGCCAGGCCCGGTCGGCCGAAGCGTGGAGCGGCACCACCGGCGCGCCGCCGCGCTGGGCCGCGAGCAGCACGCCGCCCTTGAGCTCCCGGCGGGGGCCTCGGGGTCCGTCGGGCGTGAAGGCGATGGCCCCT
>DATFGC010000190.1:0-2372 GCA_035249765.1 Gemmatimonadales bacterium
TCGCCGGGGCGTACTTCTCCTCGACCTTGCTCACCATCGCGTCGGGATCGTCGCACGGCTTTCGCCGTAGGGTGGGCGGCAAGCCCGGTGAGACGTAAGAAGTGAGACGTGGGGTCCTCGCTTTTCCCGTCTCACGTCTCACCACTCACCTCTTACCTCTCACGGTCTGTCAGAAGGATATGCTCACGGTCGTGTGGCCCGGCACCGGCAATCCCTCCGGGGAGCGGGCCGGGCGGAAGCGGTAGGCCCGGAGCACCTGCTCCAGCTTCTTGGCGTAGCCCCGGTCGGGCAGCTCCTCGGCGAACACCACGTTGTCCACCCTGCCGTCGGCCAGGACGAAGAAGGTGACCTGGATGGTGCGGCCCTTCATCGACCTGGGGTAATCGAACGGCGGCAGGATCAGCTGCCTCGGCTCGGGAGGACGGCCGCTCTTCACCGAGTCGGTCCCGGTGCCGGTTCCGCCGCTCCCGGGCCCGGTGCCCGGGCCGGTGCCGGGCCCGGTGCCGGTGCCGCTGCCGCCACCGGTACCACCACCGCTCCCGGGAGTTCCACCCGACGCCGGAGCCGGCACGGTGTCCGCCGGAGCGGGCGGGGTCGTGTCGACCGGAGGAATCACCTGGGGAACGGTGACCGGAGGATCGACCCGGGGGACCACCACGGGGGGCGGAGGGGGCACCACCGTCGCGGGCGGTGGCACCGGACCCAGGGGAATCATGGTGACCTGCCGCGAGCCGCCCCCGCCGCCGCCGGTTTCGTTGCCGTACTCGTCGAGCGGAGGCGCCCTCCAGAGCAGCCGGTCCCGGGTCACCACTCCAATGAGCAGGATCACGATGAGGTGGGCCACCAGCGAGAGCCACGCCCCGACCTTGCTCCGGGGCCGGAGCGGCATCCGCAGACGGGGAGGCGGCAGCGGCGGGAGCGCGGGAGGCAGGGAGGGCACAGATTGAGTGTAAGCTGCTGGATGCCAGATGCTAGCAGCGGAAAGGTGGGGATTGGGGGTTGGGGATTGGGACGGAAGGAGCGACTGACGACTGAGGGTTGGGGGCTGAGGGCTGCGTCAGCCCCCAACCCCCAACCCCCAGACCCATTTATCCCGTCTTCGGCGTAAATCCAATCACCTGGATCCCCGCGCCCCGCGCGACGTCCATGGCGTCAATCACTTCCTGATATACCCGGTTGACCGCCGGCTTCAGGAACAGCAGCTTGGCCGGCCGCTGGTCGAAGATGGCGTGGATCTGGGTGTCGAGCTGATCCTTGGGCACCGGCTGCCCATTGATGTTGTAGCTCCCGTCCGCCGCGATTTCCAGCACGATCTGGGTGGAGGGCCCGCTCGCCGGACTGGTGACCGGCGGAGGGACCTGCACGTCGATCGCCATGCGGGTGAGCGGCTGGGAGATCATGAAGATGATCAGCAGCACCAGCATGATGTCGATCATCGGAATGACGTTTGGCTCGGCGCTGATCCCGTCGTGCGAGCCGCCCGTGGACATGCCCATGCGTACGCTCCTTGTGTGCCCGGCTCAGGGTGTCTGGTCGAACAGGCCCCTGCCGGTCTGCTTCACATCGGTGATCGCGGCCATGACCCGGACGCCCGAGCGCCGGGCGGTCTCCACCGCTTCCTGGATCTTGCCGTACTGCAGGTCCTTGTCGGCCCGGAAGTACATGACCTTGTCTTCGGGACGCGCGGCGTAGATGGCCTTGAGCCGGTCCTCCAGCCCTTCCACCGGAATCGACACTCCGTTGAGGAAGTAGCCCCCGGCGGCATCGATGCCCAGGACCACTTCGCCATCGCCTTCGGGACGCTTCTCGAGATTCACGCCTTGCGGCATCGTGGCCTTGAAGCCGCTCGCGATCAGTGGTGTCACGATCATGAAAATGATCAGGAGCACCAGCATGATATCGATCATCGGAATGACGTTCGGTTCCGATTTGATCTCGGTCCGGCCGGCCTGACTAACTGATGTGCCCACTGCCGCTCACCGCCTTCTGTGCCTGGAACTCCTTGGTGAAGATCGAGCGGCCGAATTCGCTCCCGACGCTCTTGATGAGGTAGTCGATGAGCTCCTTCGACGTGTAGGTCATCTCGACCGTCAGGTTCTCGATCTTGGTGGTGAAGTAGTTGTAGAACCACACCGCCGGAATCGCGACCAGGAGGCCGAGCGCGGTGGTGATCAGCGCCTCGGCGATACCGCCGGCGATGCCCGCAAGACCGCCGGCATTGCCGCCCGCCGTCATCGCGTTGAACGCGGTCACGATGCCCATCGTGGTGCCCAGCAGGCCTACGAACGGCGAGGTCGAGCCGACCGTCGCCAGCACGCCCAGGCCCCGCTTGAACTCCGACAGCACGATCAGCATCTGCCGCTCCACCGCCC
>DATFGC010000191.1:0-11382 GCA_035249765.1 Gemmatimonadales bacterium
AGGTCCGGCTGGTCCGCCTTCCGGCGGAGCGGCGCCGGCTGGTGCGGGGCAGCCTGACCGATGTGACCCGGCAACGTCAGCTGGAGGAGCACCTCTGGCAGCTCCAGCGTCTCGAGGCGGTCGGGCACCTCGCAGGCGGGATCGCCCACGACTTCAACAACCTGCTGACGGTCATCCAGGGGTCGGTTCAGGTGCTGCGGGAAGAGCTGCCCCCCGGCGATCCGCTGCTGCTAGAGACCGAGTGGATCGAAAGCGCTGCCGTGCGAGGATCGGCGCTCACCCGCCAGCTCATGGACTTCGCCCGGCAGAAGCGGACCCCCCGGGCCCGGGTGGAGCTCAACCGGGTCGCCGAAAACTCACTGGTGCTGCTGGAGCGGCTGCTGGGATCGCGGGTGCGCCTGATCAAGCGGCTGGATCCCGCCGGGGCCCCGGTCACCGCCGACGGGAGTCAGCTGGAGCAGGTGATTATGAATCTGGTGCTCAACGCCCGGGATGCCATGCCCCAGGGCGGCACCGTCACGGTGAGCACCTCCCGGATTTCGCACCTGCAATGGCCCGCGGAATCTCCCTGCCACGGGCTCACGCAGGTGGTGCGGCTCCGGGTTGAGGATACCGGCACGGGAATGGACGAGGCGACCCAGCGGCAGATCTTCCGGCCGTTCTTCACCACCAAGGCGCCGGGCAGCGGAACCGGGCTCGGGTTGGCGATCGTGGAAACGGTGGTCAAGCGGTCGGGCGGATGCGTGGAGGTCACCAGCCGTCCGGAGGTCGGCACGACCTTCGACGTGTATTTCCCCGAGGCTGATGGCTGAAGGCTGAAGGCTGACCGCTCACATCCGAAAGACGTAGCTCAGCTTGCCGAAGAAGCCATCGACGGTCCGGCTCAGGTCGCCGAACCGGAACTGTTCCGGCTCCCGCATGGTCGAGCCGTAGCCCAGGTAGACCAGGGTTCCCGGGGTGGGTCGGTAGCTGAACAGCCAGTCCATGCGGAACTCATTGTTGCTGCTGCCGGGATCCTTGACCCCGCCGATCAGAATGGGCCGTCCCAGCCGGTCCACCAGGGGCGCCCGTTTCTGCGCGGCGTACTGGCCCACCATCCGAAGAAAGAGGGCGCGGCTCACCTGGTATTCGACCTTGATCCGGGGGATGGTCTCGCTGGATGAGCGGGACCCGTCCCGGCGCCGGTTGAGGACCAGCCGGCTCATCTGGAGCGTGGTGCGGAGCGCGGCGGTGGGGCGGAGATCCACCGAGCCGTCGATCCGCAGGCTGGTGCCCGGAGCTGCCTCCTGGAAGATCGGGACTCGTCCCGCGCTGACGCTCGCCGTCGCGGTGAACCGCCGGAAGGTGGGCGTGGTCACCCGCAGCTGTCCGCCCCACTGGTTGCGCTCCGGGCCGGGCACCGTGAACGCGACCGTATCGAGGGTGGCGCCGGCGCCGGTCTCGACCGAGAACTGGCTGTAGGGTTCCGGGTCGTAGCTGAAGAAGTTGCGGCTCAGGGTGCCGCCGATCTGCCAGCCGCCCCGGAGGGTGGCGCTCGGATTGAGAAACTCGCCTCCTTCGATGGGGCCCGCGCCCAGCTCGGAGTACTCCCAGATGCGGGTGAACCCGATGAAGGTCCCGTAGGTCTGCACCGTCGCCCCGGGTCTGCCATAGAAGCTCAGCCGGTTGAAGATGCTCGCGTTGACGATACCGGTTCGATTCACGAATCCCGCCGCCGCATCGAATTCCGGGCTGATGGCCTGCAGACTGTAGTGGAATCCCCAGCCCCGTCCGGTCCGGTCCCAGACCGCCTGGAGCAGCGGTCCACTGCGACCGGTGCCGCTCCGCTCGGTCCAGGACTGGGCCGCCTGGAATTCGAGGTAGTAGAGCCGGGAGTGGTAGAGCCGGAGGTCGAGGCCGCCGAGGCGGGAGTGGTGGGGACCCTCCTCGCGGGTGGTCAGCACCGCCCCGGCGGTGCCGCCGATGGGGAGATCGTTGCGGAGCCGGAGGATGCCGAAGAGCGGCGTGTGGGCGGCGCTCAGGGAATAGGCCTGGTCGTCGGCCACCAGCATCGTGGCCACGCTGGTGCGTCCCAGCTTCCCGGCCAGCTTGGCGCCGCCGCGAGGGGCCACGATACTGCGGGTGTAGATCAGCTGGTTCGGGGTATCGAACAGCTCGAGCCCGTCGAGAAAGAAGGGCCGCTTTTCCGGGTAGAAGAGGGCGAATCGCTCGTTGAGCACCACCTGGCCGACGTCGGCCTCGACCTGGCTGAAGTCGGGATTCCAGGTGCCGCTCATCGTCAGGTTCTGCCGGATGCCCCACCGGACATCGGCGCCGAATTCTCCGCCTTCGTCGTACTGCCAGGCATCGGGAAGCACCCGGCTCCCGTCGAGGCGGCCGGTCAGGGTCGGCGTGAGGTCGAGCACCAGGCCGCGACGCAGATCGCGCAGTCCCGTGAGGGTGCCCGATTGTCCCAGGAAACTTGCGCTGGCCCGGACCGCGGGCGTCCAGGTGTCCTGGAAGCCGGTGTGCTGAACCCGGCGCAGGACGTTGATGCCCCAGACCTGCTCGCTCCGGTCCTGATAGTTGAGGCTCTTGAACGGGATCCGGATCTCGACCTCGTAGCCCCCCTCGACCACCCGGCCGCGCGATTCGAAGACGTAATCGGGATTGAGATCGACGTTGCCCTCGAGCGGGTTGATGTTCTGGGTGCCGCCTCCCGCGGCAGACCGCCCGCCCGCTCCACCCCCGAACTGATCGCTCCGGGTGCCGTCCTGCTGGACCCCGAGCGGATTGACGCCGAAGAGAAAAGCGAGCCGCCGGTCGTTGTGGGTGTCGAGAAGAATCTGGACGTTGTCTTCGCTGGTGATGTTGTCGCGGTTGGCCCGGGTGGCCCGCACCACGTCGCCATGCAGCTCCCCGGCGCGGATGCCGAAGTAGATCGCATCGGGGGCGTACCAGACCAGCACCTCGGTCGGCTCCTCCGCCGGCCGGCCGTCCACCGGCTGGTACTGGGAGAATCCGGTGAGCCGCGCCGCGCGGCCCCAGACGGCCTCGTCGAGCCGGCCGTCAATGACCGCGGCGGGGCCGGACGGGGAGGATTCGATCCGGGGGACGGTGACCCGGGTGTGATGGTCCCGGCCGCTGAAGGCGGGGACGGTGTCCTGGACCAGAGCCAGGGACAGCATGGCGATGAGATGCATGGGGCGGGAAATGTACTATGAGAGGGAGCAGGCAACAGGCGACAGGCAACAGTAAGTCCCCTGTTGCCCGTTGCCGGTTGCCG
This sequence comes from Gemmatimonadales bacterium, assembly GCA_035249765.1. Lineage (GTDB taxonomy): Bacteria > Gemmatimonadota > Gemmatimonadetes > Gemmatimonadales > GWC2-71-9 > JABFSM01. The sequence continues at coordinate 3,266 of DATFGC010000191.1, forward strand.
GTTGCCTAAATGTCCCCGTCCGCGTCGTCGTCCTCGAACCCGTGGAACGACTGCCGGATATTCTGCTCGACCCGGGAGCGGTCCTGCTGGGAGAGCGCGGCCGGATCGAGCAGCGCGTTGCCCCCCTGGTCGAGGAACCAGCTCCCCACGTCGAGGAGCAGAGTGAGACCGACTTCCCCGTCCGCCACCACTTCGACCGGCTCGTCGAGGGCAATCTTTATCACCTGGGTGAGATCGGTGGTGAAGCTGAACGGGGTGCCGTTGAAGGTACCGTTGACCCGGATGCTGACCCCGTTGAACGCGGGATTGGCCGCGATGAACGCTGCATCCTCGGTGGTGCTGGTCGGCTTGTGGACCTGGAGCATGAGCTCGTCATAGGTCCCGGCCGGGAGATCCACGTTGAAAACGGGGTCCGCGCCTTCATCCACCGGCGGATCGAGCAGGAGCGGGCCGAGCCGCAGCGGGGGGCACTCGTCCCCGTCTTCGGAATCGTCTTCGATGTCGGCGGGACAGCTGCCGTCGTCCTGGCCCAGCTTGATCTTCCGGGCCACCAGCTGGACGTCGGTGATGACGATGACGTCGGGGCCCCGGGTGACCGAGACCGCGAGGGACGGCGCGGTGGTCGCACCGGTTCCGGTGGTGGCGAGCTGGAAGACGACGGTGCCCGTTTCGTCCGGGCCGGCCGGTCCATCCGAACAGGCCAGCGCGGCCGCGGCGAGCAGAGACCCCGCCAGGAGTGACGATCTTTGCATAGGAAATCTCCGATTGAAGTGCGTCTTGGTGCCGGGAGGGAGACGCGGGCCCGCCGGCCGGTCACACACAGCCGGAATGCGCGACTCCCGGCGCACAGCACGGCAAGCCCCAAGCCAGGCGACGATTCCTCGTGTGCGGCGAAAGGGCAGGGAAGACGTCCGACTTCGGAAGGAAGTTGTTTGCATATCCGTCTCGCCGGCGGTACGATCCGGCGAGCGTTCACCCTGGAGAGAGCATGGCCACCACACCGCGCAAATCCGTGAAGAAAGTCCAGACCCGGGCCAAGTCCGCGGCCAAGACCGTCAAGGCCGTCCAGCCGAGCATTCGCGCCCGCGCGGCGAAGGCGGCCAAGGCGCTCAAGGCCGCGGTCGCGAAAGCCAAGGGAACCAGGGCCGCGCGCATCGCGGCGGGCGCGGTCGCGGCCAGCGCGGTCATGGCGGCGGGCTATGCCGCGGGCAAGGCCCGGAAGACCCGGAAAAAGCGCCCCTGGTAGACGTGTCGACCGGGCGCGCCGTTCTCCGCACCGTAGCGACCGTACTCATCACTCTGCTCGGAGTGATGGTGCTGCGCAACCTCACGTCGGGAGAGCGGCAGGTCGAACGGGTCATTCCCCGGCATTACCCGGTGCACAGCCCCGACTTCATGCGAGCGATGGGAATCGCCCTCGGGCCGAGCGCGGTCGGCGGCAACCGGATCGAGACCCTCCTCAACGGCGACGCCATCTTCCCCTCGATGCTCCAGGGCATTCGGAGCGCCCGCCGCACCATCACCTTCGAGACGTTCATCTACTGGTCCGGCGAGATCGGCAGACTGTTCGCCGAGGCCCTGGCCGAGCGCGCCCGCGGGGGCGTGAAAGTGCATGTGCTGGTGGACTGGGTCGGCAGCAAGAGGATGGACACGGCTCACATCGGAACGATGACGGCCGCCGGGGTGGAATTCCGGAAGTATCGGCCGCTGCGCTGGTACAATCTCAACCGGCTGAACAACCGCACCCACCGCAAGCTGCTGGTGGTGGACGGGCGGATCGGGTACACCGGCGGGGTGGGTATCGCCGACATGTGGACCGGCAACGGCGAAGACCCCGAGCACTGGCGCGACAGCCACTTCCGGCTCGAGGGCCCGGTGGTGGCGCAGATGCAGGCGGCCTTCCTGGACAACTGGGTCGAGACCTCCGGGGCGGTGCTGCACGGGAGCGACTACTTCCCCGGGCTGGAGCCCGCCGGCACCGATTCGGCGCAGCTCTTCATCAGCTCAGCCTCGGGCGGCGGGGACAGCATGGCGCTGATGTACCTGCTTGCCATCACCGCCGCCCAGCGCAGTATCGACCTGTCCAGCGCGTACTTCGTGCCCGACGACCTGGCCCTCAAGGCGCTGACCGACGCGCGTGCCCGAGGGGTCCGGGTCAGGATCATCACGCCGGGGCGGCATATGGACGTGGAAACGGTGCGGCGGGCCTCGCGCGCCCGCTGGGGAGCGCTGCTCTCGGCGGGTGCCGAGATCCACGAGTATCAGCCCACGATGTACCACTGCAAGGTGTTCATCGTGGACGGGCTCCTGGTGTCGGTGGGGTCGGCCAACTTCGACACCCGGTCGTTTCACCTGGACGATGAAGCCAGCCTCAACATCTACGACGCCGAATTTGCCCGGCAGGCGACCGAAGTCTTCGAGCGAGACCTGACCCGCGCGCGGAAAATATCGCTGGCCGAATGGGAGCAGCGCCCTCTGCGGGAGAAGATCATGGAGCGGCTGGCGTCGTTGCTGAGGACCCAGCTATGACAGGCGCAAAGACGCAAAGACGCAAAGACGCAACGATGCTAAGCTGCGGTCAGGAGTCCTTGCGACGTTTCCGGATCTCCCGCGCCACCACCCCCGCCGCCGCGAGCGCGCCAGTCAAAATGCCGGTCTTGATCGCCTTGCGGGTCACCTTCCTCACGGTGGTGACCTTGCGCTGCACCGACTTCTTGCCCTCGGCAACCAGCACCCGGGTCTCCACCTTCTTGTAGGCCTTGCGGCCCGCCCCGCCGAGCTTCTTGATCAGCTTGCCCACGTTTCTCTCCCGCATGGGGGCCCTGGGGGCCGTGGCGCTTGGATCGAACCCGAGCCAAAGGTATCAAAAAACGACCCGGGCGCGATTGCTCGCGTCCGGGCCGTCCTCCCCGCGGCTTCCGGAGCTCATGGTTGCAATCGAGCGTCCTGCCGCGGGACTTCGAGGGGACTACATCAGGGGTGACGAACCGGAGGCGCCAGGCACACACGGCCGGAATCCGCCACCGGTCACTTCCCGATCCCCAGCAGGAGCATGAAGGTGCGGTGCTTGTAGCTGTCACTCGAGGTGAGGGTGGAAAGCTTCAGATCCTGGAGGCCGTAGACGTAGCGCCCTTCCAGGGTGATCCCGGTCCCGCGGCCGAGCCGGAGCCCGGCGCCGATGACGGCGGCGTAGTCGGTGCTCTTGCGGGGAGACGGGTCCGCGCACTCGGCGCCGGCGCCGGTGCGGCAGCGCACCTCGAAGGAAATCTGCGGCCCGGCATAGATGAATGGCCGGATGCCCGAAGTGGGGATGTTGATCTTGAGGTAGGCGGGGATATCGATGTAGTCGAGCTTGGTCTCCGCCACCGAGATGCTTTCGTCGGAGCGCAATCCCCGCTGAGCATAGAGCGCCTCAAAACCGATACCGACGACGGGCGCGCTGTACCCGAAGTACAGCCCTCCCGCCAGACCGGTCCGGGTCTTGAGGCTCCCCGGCAGCACCCCCTTGTTGGAGATATTACCGAAGGAGAGCCCTCCCTTGATCCCCACTTCGCCACCCCAGGCGCTCTGGGCGGCAGCCGGGGCCGCCGCGAGGGCGAATGCACCCGCGGCCAGCAAGGTCTTCCCGATCGTCATTTTGCCTCCTGTCAATTGTCCTTGTCAGAATCGGGCTCTGCGGCGGGCCGCCACGACACGCTGACCGGCTGGGTGAGACGGACCCGGAGGCGCTGGCCCGCGGGGAGCACGATCTGGTCTCCCTTGGTGGCGACCGCGACTCCGGTGCCCAGGACGCCGCCGATCACGGCGCCCTTCACGGTGTTGCCGGCGACGGCCCCCACGATGCCTCCGACGACGGCGCCGCCGCCGATTTCAGCCACGCTTTCCACCAGGTCGTCCTTGCCCCGGAGCCGGAACGGCTCGGCCGCAATCGAATACGTGGCGCCGCCGACCGAGATCTCCCGGAATCGGATGGTGAGCTCGGGAGCGCCGGCGATGCGCCCGCCGCCCCTGGCGTGGGTGACCTCGCCGCGCACGATCACTCCCGCGGGCAGAGTGCGGTCTTCCGAGAGCTCGAGCGGGCTCCTGGTCGTGAGGCTCACCGACCGCCCGGCCTTGAGGCCCTCGGTGCTGAGCCGGCTGTTGAGTGCCCCTACGAGCGTGGTGCCGGCGGGGAGCGTCGCCTTTACCCGGCGGGGTCCGAGCAGGCCGCCCTCGTCGCCGCCGCGGACCACCGCCGCGGCCACTATTCCGACGGCAGCGAGCGAGAGTCCCACCACCATCAGCCGTTTCCTCCCCAGAACTTTCACCATGATCGTGGCCCCTGATGTGAGCTGCCATTAGGTGGACGCCCCGGCCAGCGCCGTCCGCACACGACCTGGCGTCTTTTTGGACACTCTGGCATGATGCCGAGCGCGAAACCGGGGAGGGGGCCCCGGGCCGCCAGGGTTGGTCTGTTCAAGTCCATGTGAGACAAGTGGTTGGGCACCAAATACCAGGGCGCCGGAGCGGGTATGTCCCTTGCGCTCCTGGGCTTCATGCACTTCCGCTACAGGAACAGCGAGGGCAAGGTCGTCCGACTCAACGACGTCACCTGGCTGGCGCGGGCCGTGCGCAGCGGCCTGGTGACGCCGGATACGCCGTTTGCCGTGGGTGACGATTCCGACTTCCGCCGCGCCGAGCTGGTGCCTGCGTATCAGCAGGTGGTGGTGGGTCTCTCCCGGAGCCCTCTCGACCCGCAACCGCCGGCGATCCGCTCCGGCGCCGGCCACCCGGCGAAGTCTCCCCTCCGGTTCGTCGTCCTGTTCCTCTTCGGCGCGCTGGCAGGCGCCATCGGCTGGTTCATGGTCCGCTCCTCGGATCTCGACCCGGGCGGGGTCGTGGCGGCTCCGGCAACGAGCGCCGAGATGGAGCGCGCGCTCGCCGCTCTCGCCGGGGAACTCGGAGACTCGGTGGCGACCCGGCAGCGCCGGCTGGAGCTATGGGTAGAGCAGCAGGCATTCGAGCAGCGCTTCTCGGGCCGCTCGCTTCGAATCCCCGCCTCGCTCCAGGCTGCGCGGGTTGCCGCGGGCCGGTACCTGGCCGAGGTCGATGGGCTGATGAAGGGGATCTCGGTGCTGGCGGCGCGACTGGCGCTGCGGGCCGATTCCCTGGAGGGAACCGATGGTCTCCGCGACGGCCTGTTCGTCGCGACCGGTGAGCTGGTGCGGGAGTGGGAGCAGGATCTCCGGGTCTATGCCCAGCTGCAGCGTGCCACGGCCGCGACGCTGGATTCGGTGGCAGAGTACGCACTCGCCCGGCAGCAGTCGTTTGCCCTTCGCGATGGCCAGCCGGTGTTTCTCAGCCGGAGCGACGGGGCCCGCTTCCGGGGGTTTCTGTCATCGCTCGACCAGCTGGCCCGGGACCAGGCGCGCTGGGCCGACCAGGTGCGGGCCAGGCGCCCCGAGTGGATGGCCGCTCTCGCGCCGGCCGATCGGCCGGCGTTCCGCGGTCCCCTGCTTCAGCGATCGAACCAGTAGCTCAGCTTCACCAGGAAGGTGTTGTCGGGGTGCGCCTCGAACAGCCGGTCCAGGTCGCGCCCGAAGGTTCTGCCGGCGTAGGTCTGACTGTCCTGGCGGCCCTGCTGCCACACCAGAAAGAGCGCCGATCCCGGACGATACTCCCACCGCAGCACCACATTCGAATTGAACTGCTTGAAATTGAACTCCCCGGGATTCGCGATGATCGCCGGATCGTTGTAGAGCTTGAACCGGTCCTCGTGCCGAGCCGCGCGGGGATCGTCGAGCTCCCGCACGTTGCTGTACCGCCCGTTGCTGATGAACGGCTCGGCGTAGGCCTGGAGGGTGAGCGTGGGTGACGCGGTGAAGTTGAGCCGCGCCTGCATGCTGTAGGTCTTCTGCACCAGGTGGGCAAAGGTGTAGTGGGTCACCTGGCCCGGATCGGTGAAGTTCCCGTACCACTGCCGGTCATCGCGATTGGAGGAGTAGTTGAACCCGAGGCTCCAGGTCCAGCCGTTCCCGACCCGGAAATTGAGGTTCGGGCCCACGTTGAAGAACTCGGTGCGGCCTTCATCCGTGGTGCGATAGTTGAGCCAGATGCCGGGGACCACGGGCCAGCGGGAATCGCCTTCGACGCCGAACCACGGCGAGAAGTAAGTGCCGGTCCGCAGCGCGGGGCCGCCCCGGGAGCAGCGGTCGCAGGCGACGTTGCCGAGCCCGCCCAGGGTGCCGCCCAGATGGAGCCACCAGCTGTTGGGCAGCTCGAAGTGGACGTTGGAGTTGACCGCCCGGTCCAGCAGCATCCCCCTCGTGGTCCAGTCGTTCCACTCGTTGAAATTCCAGAACAGCCGCCGGTAGAACGGACCCGGCTTGTTCAAATTGATCGAGGCCCAGGTGGCCCAGCTCTGCCAGTCGGCCCGGCGGAGAAAGCCCATGTCGTTGGTCTCGAATCCGGGCGAGACCCGCTGGTAGGCGGTCTGGAACCGCAGCTTGCCGCCGCCGAACTTGCCGAAGGTCACCTGCGCCGAATGTCCCCCCAGCGAGGTCCGGGTCGGATCGTAGTCGAGCTCACCGTCGGGGCGCTGGAAGTAGTGGACCGAGCTCTGCTGGGTGGCGGCGATCGCCTCGGCGCTGCCGGTCACCCGGGAGGCCACCGCTTTGGCGGTGAGCTCGTAGCGGCCCTGGAGAAAGCGGTGCCGGAGGTCGATCCCGCCCACCAGCGCGCTGGACCGGAGGCTCGACTCGGTCCACTCGTCGTTGGCGCGGTTCACCATGGTGCCGATGAAGCCGATGCCGGTCTCTCCCTTGCGGAAGTCCTTGGTGGCGCGGACCACGGCGTAGTTGGAGCGCGGCTCGATGGTCCGGTCCTGGGTTCCCTCCTCTCGCCCGGTCACGGCGTCGAGCAGGCCCACCGCGATGCCGCCCGGGGTGCGGGCGGTGATCTTGGCGGCGCCCAGGATGGTGGTGCCGGTGGCCGACGCGGCATCGCCGTAGGCGATCCCGAGCTGGGGGGCCCGGCCGATGCGGCGGGAATAGAAGAGGTTCTCCGAGCCGCAATCGTTCACCGCGTAGCAGTTGATCGAGAAGCTGAGCAGCCCGGCGCCCTCGATGAAGAAGGGCCGCCGCTCCTGGAAAAACGTCTCGAAGGCGCCGAGGTTGAGGACTGCGGGATCCGCTTCCACCTGGCCGAAGTCGGGATTCACGGTTCCGTCGAGGGTGACGTTCGAGGAGAGACCGTACTTGAAATCCAGCCCGCCGGTGAACCGCTGCTGGTGGGCGTAGTCATTGGGGCCCTTCAGCAGGGTCACGTTCTTGGTGACCATGTAGGGCGAAAGCTCCAGCCGCCGGGGCGCGGCCAGCCCGGTGAGTCCGGACACTTCGCCCAGCTGGGAGGAAAGTCCGGGCACGTTGCGCCGGTAGAGCGGCCAGCTGACCCGCTCCTTGTAGCGGTCGATATCCCGCCAGATCGCGAAGCCGAAGGTGTTGGATTCGGCCTGGGCATAGCGGAGCTGGGACAGCGGGATGCGGAACTCCGCCGTCCACCCCAGCGAGTCCACCGTGGTCGCCGCCTCCCAGACGCCGTCCCAGGCGTCATCCTCGTTTCCGTCGTTGAACACCGCGTAGTCCCGCTTGACGCCGGCGGGATTCACCGCGAACTCGTAGCCGGAGCGGCGGTCGTGATAGGAATCGATGATGATCTTGATCTGGTCGCTCGCGGTCCGGATGTCCCGGCGGGCGAGCAGCTTGAGGATGCGGTCCGGCTCGGGATCGAAGGCCCGGACGAAAACGTAGAAGTTCCTCGCGTCGTAGGCCACCCGCGCTTCGGTGGCGAAGCGGGGCGCGTTGCCTTCGTTGGGCTCGAACTCCAGGAAATCCTTGATCGGCGCCGCCAGCCGCCAGGCCTCGTCGTCCTCCCGGCCGTCGATCGCCGGCGCCCGCGGCGCCAGCACCGCCCGGGCGCTGGTGGCGGTGATCATGGCGGGGCTGGTCCCGTTCGGGACGGCACGGGCGACGCTCTTTGTTCCAGGCTCCTGAAACATGAGCAGGGCTGACAGCACGACCAGCATCGGAGTATCTCAGTTGAAGAGTCAGTCCATCTGATACCGGCGGCGCGAATACCGT
>DATFGC010000192.1:0-9462 GCA_035249765.1 Gemmatimonadales bacterium
AGCTTGACCGGACCTGAGCTGGCGGCGGGCAGGAAATAATCGAGCAGCGCGCCGGGAGGCGGGTTCTCTCCGCCCGGAATCTCCGGGGGCCAGGGGGTGGGATCGTTGGTGGCGAAGCGGACCCGCACCGCCGTTGCGGGCTTGAAGAGGAAAGCGCTGCCCGACGCCCTGGCCCGGGACGCTTCGGCCGCCTGGCGCAGTGGAGTCAGGTTGTCGAGGATCCAGAACCCCCGCCCGTGGGTCCCGGCGAGCAGGTCGGCGCAGAGGCAGGTGCTGTCGTCCTTGACGGCGAGGTCGCGCACCGAGATCGCGGGCATGTCGAGCCGGAGCGAGTGCCACTGCTCTCCGTCGTTGAATGAGACCCACACCTGGGTCTCGGTCGCCGCGTAGAGGAGCCCTGGCACCCTGGGATCCTCCCGGATCGAGTTGGCGACCGCGCCGGGGGCGATGCCGGTGTTGATCTCGGTCCAGGTCTTCCCGCCGTCCCGGGTCCGCCAGAAGTGCGGGTCAGCATCGTCGACCTGGAGGGTGTTCGCCGCGGCGTAGGCGACCCGGGTGTCGAAGTGGCCGGCCTCGATGTTGAAGATCCGGGTCCAGGGTGTGATGGCGGCGGGGGTGACGTTGGTCCAGGTGGTACCGCCGTTCAGGGTGACCTGGATGTTGCCGTCGTCGGTGCCGGCCCACAGCACCGCCGCGCTCCTCGGCGACGGGGAGAGCGCCGTGATCACGCCCAGCGGGGCGGGCCTCACCCCGGCGGCGTACTTCCCCGCGCTGGCCGGCACCGCCCAGGTCTGCCGGGCCAGGTCCGGGCTGATCCGGGTCCAGCTGTGGCCGCGGTCCGCCGTCTTCCACACCGCATTGGAAGTGTAGAAGAGCAGATCGGGATTGACCGGGCTCCAGTGCAGCGGCATGGTGCGGACATTCCGGTTGTAGCTCTCGCCGTTGGGGCCCCGGGCACTCATGTCCGGCCCCACCTGGGTGGTCTGCCCGGTCTTCCGGTTGTAGAGGGTCACGGTGTTCCGGCTGCTGCCGTACACCATGTCGGGATCTCTCGGGTCGGGCGCCGCGATGCCGTACTCCTGGATGTTGACCGGATGCCAGTCGTGGAAGGTGATCTGGCCGTCCATCGACCGGCTGTCCACGCAGGCAGAGCCGGCGTCCTGCTGCCCGCCGCAGACCCGGTAGGGAAAAGCATGGTCGGCGGTGACGTGATACATCGCGGCGGTAGGTTGGGTGTACCAGTTGCTCCAGGACTTGCCGCGGTTGGCCGAGACCACGGCCCCCTGGTCGGCGATGCTCGCGATGATGTCGGGATTGCCGGGATTGATCCAGATCCGCTGGTAGTCGTCGCCCCCGGGAGCCCCGCGCACTGCGGTCCAGGTGAGGCCGGCGTCCTCGGTCCGCCACATGACGATCGAGGCACTGTACACCACGTTTTCGTTCTTTGGGTCCACCGTCAGGGTGGGCAAGTCACCGCCCCCGATTCGCGCCAGGGGCCGCGGGTCGGGCGCCCGCCGGGGCGGGCTCGGGGTGGAGTCCGGCCCGCGCGCGGCCAGGTACCAGTGCGCTCCCGCGTCATCAGAGCGGTAGATCCCGATCGGTCCGGCAGTCCCTCCGGCCGGGGCCGCGGGGGCCACGATGGCGTAGAGGACTCTCGGGTTGCTGGGAGCCAGCGCGATGTTCGCCTGGAGCACGGCGGGTAAGCCCTGCCCGATCGGGTTCCAGGTGGTGCCCCCATCGGTGGATTTGAAGAGCCCGGTGCCGGCGCCGCCGAACCCGCGGCCCTCGATGAAGCTCTGCTGCTGCTCCCAGAGGGTCGCGTACACGACACGGGGGTCGCTGGGGTCGATCCGGACATCGTTGGCGCTGGTGTATTCGTCCTTGTAGAGCACCTTCTCGAAGGTCCTGCCGCCGTCGGTGGAGCGGAACACGCCCCGCTCCGGGTTAGGTCCGTAGGGGTGTCCCAGCACCGCCACGAAGAGCCGGTCCGGGTTCCCGGGATCCACGTCGATCATCGCGATCATCTGGCTGTCGAACAGGCCCAGGCGGGTCCAGGTCCGGCCCGCATCGGTGGACTTGTAGATCCCGTCGCCGGTGGCCAGATCGGGCCGGATGATCCCCGCGCCGGTGCCGACGTAGATGACCGAGGGATTGGACGGCGCCACCGCGATCGCCCCGATGGACCCGGTGGACTCCCGGTCGAACAGCGGCTCCCAGCTCGCGCCGTAATCGGTGGTGCGCCAGACTCCGCCGTTGTCGAACCCGACGTAAAACAGGCTCGGCTGCCCGGGGACCCCGACCACCGACCGGCCCCGGCCTCCCCGCATCGGCCCGATCTGGCGCCAGTGCATCTCGGAAAAGAGGTCGGGGATCTGGGCGGCAAGGCCCGCCGCCGCGGAGAGGAGGAGTCCCGCCGCCGGAATCGCTCGGAAGAGAACAGTGCGCGCCACAGCGGCCTCCCGGGACATGTGTTTCTCAGCTGAAATGGATGACGAGTCAACCAAGTATAGTGCGCCGGACCTTCTGGGAGGCTGGTCCCGCTCACCGCTCACCGCTTACCGCTCACCGTTGACCCGAGGGGTCCGCCCGATTAGGATCCTGCCTACAAGCGGGGGCCCAACCGCCCCCCACCCTGAGCCGGCGGCATGGGCGAACGGGTTCCAGAATCGCTCCCGCGAGCCGCTCAGCCGGCCCGGGAGCGCTCCGGAACACCCCGCGCCCCGGGGTGTTTTTTATTTCGTCAATTGAGGAGGCTCTCCACTGAGCACAAACGAGCGCGAACGCCGGACCCGGGTCAACCGCATGATCCGAATCAGTCCGGTGCGGGTCATTTCGGACTCCGGTGAACAGCTGGGCGTCCTGACAATCGAAGAGGCGCTCGCCGCGGCGGAGGAGCGGGGCCTGGACCTGGTGGAAGTGGCGCCGACCGCCCGCCCTCCCGTGGTCAAGATCATGGACTACGGCAAGTACAAGTTCGAGGAAGCCAAGGCGGCCCGCGCGGCCAAGAAGAAGCAGCATGTCATCGACATCAAGGAAGTGAAGTTCCGCCCGGGGATCGATGACCACGACTTCGACTTCAAGACCCGCCACATGCGCGAGTTTCTGCAGGGCGGCGACAAGGTGAAGGTGACGATGATGTTCCGGGGCCGCCAGATGGCCCGGATCGATCTGGGCAAGGCGGTGCTGGACCGGGTCGCCCAGGCCCTCGCCGATATCGGAAAGATCGAGTTCGACGCCCGGCTGGAAGGGCGCAACATGACGATGGTGATCGCGCCGAAGTAGCGGGCGCCGTACCCCGGGAGATCGCAATGCCGAAGATGAAGACCAAGCGTGCCGCCATGAAGCGGTTCACCGTGACGGGCAGCGGCAAGCTCAAGCGGGGCCGGGCCAACAAGCGGCACATCCTGACCAAGAAGACCCGCAAACGGAAGAATCAGCTCGGGAAGGCCGCGCTGGTGAGCTCCGCCGACTTCCGGCGTGTCAACCGCCTGCTCCAGGCCTAGGAGGACGATTCCATGCCTCGCGTCAAGAACGGTGTCGCGCATCACGCGCGGAAGAAGAAGATCATGGAGGCCGCCAAGGGGGGGTTCCAGGCCCGGAGCAAGCTCTACAAGGCGGCCAAGGAAAACGTCGAGCGCGGCATGGCCTACGCCTACCGGGACCGCCGCAAGAAGAAAGGCGACTTCCGGAGCCTCTGGATCACCCGCATCAACGCGGCCGCCCGGATGCACGACCTGAGCTACAGCCGGCTGATGGCCGGGCTCAAGAAGGCCGGCGTCGAGATCAACCGGAAGGTGCTCGCGGATCTCGCGGTCCACGATTCGGATGCCTTTGCCCGCATCGCCGAGGTGGCGAAAAACGCGGCATAACTGCCGCCTTCAGCCCTCAGCCTTCAGCCTTCAGTCAGACAACCGCTGATGGCTGAAGGCTGAAGGCTGAAGGCTCATCTCCATGCAACCCACAGGTTACCCCCAGCTCGACAGCCTCCTCCCCCGCCTCGACGCCGTGGCGCAACTCGATGCGCCCGGTCTCGAGGCCGAGCGCATCGCCGTGCTTGGCCGCAAGCAGGGGGCCCTGACCGCGGCGATGAAGCTGCTGGCCACCCTCCCCCTCGAGGAGCGGAAACGCTTCGGCGAGGCCGTGAACCGCGTCAAGGAAGCGTTTGAGGCCGCGTTTGCCGCCCGGGAAGCAGCCGTCAGCCATCAGCCTTCAGCCCTCAGCGGGCAGGACCTCACCATGCCGGGGCGGGGCCGCTGGATCGGCGCGCTCCATCCGATCACCCGGGTGGTCGACGAAATCGTGGAGATCTTCCGGGAGCTGGGTTTCGCTGTCGCCGTGGGGCCCGAGGCGGAAACCGAGTGGTACAACTTCGGCGCGCTCAACTTCCCGGCCGACCACCCCGCGATGGACATGCACGACACCCTCTACCTGAGCCAGGGTCCGGGGGAGAAGGTGCTGCTGCGCACCCACACCTCCCCGGTCCAGATCCGGGTCATGCAGGGCGGGCCGCCGCCCTACCGGGTGGTGATCCCGGGGATGTGCTACCGCAACGACACCGCGGATGCCTCCCATACCCCGGCCTTCCTCCAGATCGAGGGTCTGGCGGTGGATGAGGGGATCGGGTTCGTAGACCTGAAGGCGACCCTCACCCACTTCGCCCACCGGTTTTTCTCGCCGACGACGAAAGTCCGGTTCCGGCCGTCGTACTTCCCCTTCACCGAGCCCTCGGCGGAGCTCGACGTGGAGTGCCAGCTCTGCCACGGCAGCGGCTGCCCGGCCTGCAAGCAGACCGGCTGGATGGAGCTGCTGGGCTGCGGTATGGTGCACCCGGCGGTGCTGACCAATTGCGGCGTGGATGCCGAACGCTACACCGGGTGGGCGTTCGGGCTGGGCCCGGGGCGCACCGCGCTGCAGCGCTATGACGTGCCCGACCTGAGGCTGCTGAGCAACGCCGACATGCGGGTGCTCCGGCAGCTTTCCGGGGAGCCGCTCGAGTGAAAGCCTCCCGCCGCTGGCTCGAGGCCTTCCTCCGCCGACCGCTCGAAGCCCGGGACCTGGCCGAGAAGCTCGCGATGCTGGGGGCCCCCGCCGACCTGGTCGAGCCCCTGCATGCCGAGCTCCGGGACATCGTGGTGGCCCGGGTGGAGGCGGTGCGGCCCCATCCCGACGCCGACCGGCTCCGGGTCTGCACCGTGGACGACGGCATGCCCGGGCGCCGCAACGTGGTGTGCGGGGCCCCGAACGTGGAAGCCGGCCGCAGCTATCCCTTCGCGAGAGTAGGGGCCTCGCTCCCGGGCGGGCTCCGGATCGAGAAGCGCAAGATCCGGGGGGAGCTCTCCGAAGGGATGCTCTGCTCTCCCCGCGAGCTCGGCTTGGGCAGCGAGCACGACGGGATCATGACCCTCACCACCGACGCGGCGCCGGGAACCTCGTTCCTGTCGACCCTCGCCCTGGACGACGACCGGCTGGAGCTGGATGTCTCGCCGGTGCGGCCCGATCTCCTGGGCCATAAGGGCCTGGCCCGCGAGCTGGCCTCGGCCTACAAGACCCCCTTCCGGCTGCCTGAGATTCCCGGCGCCCCCGAGATCCAGCCGTCCAGCCGCCCAGCCGTCCAGCCGTCCGTCACCACGGGGGGTGTCACCATCACCATTGAGGCCGGCTCCTCCTGCCGCCGCTTCACCGGCGCAGTGATCCGCGGAGTGCAGGTGGGACCGTCGCCCGACTGGCTGGTCCAGCGGCTCGAGTCCATCGGCCAGCGCAGCATCAACAACGTGGTGGATGCCACCAACTACGTGATGTTCGAGCTGGGCCAGCCCCAGCACGCCTATGACCTGGCCCGGATCGCCGGCGCCGGCCTCACCGCGCGCAAGGCCCGCCCGGGCGAGCGGCTGGTGACCCTCGACGGGGTGGAGCGCTCCCTTCCCGATGGGGTGACGGTCATTGCCGACGGCAGCGGGCCGGTTGGAATCGCCGGAGTGATGGGGGGACGGGGCTCGGAGGTGTCCTCAGGAACCACCGACATCTTCCTCGAGTGCGCCTGGTTCGAGCCCCGGGGCACCCGGTTTGCCAGGCGGGTGTTCGGTCTCGCCACCGAGGCCAGCCAGCGGTTCGAGCGGGGTACCGATCTCTGGGCGGTGCCCGACGCACTGCGCCGGGGCATTGCGGTCATCCTGGCCGCCGCGGGAGGACAACTCGACGGCGAACCGGTCGATTGCTGGCCCGAGCCCGCCAGCCCCGCCCGGATTTTTCTCCGCACCGCCCGGGTTGCCCAGGTCCTCGGCGTGGAGCTGGCGGTGCCGGTGCTGGAGCAGTGCCTGGTGGCCATCGGGTGCACTCTGGTGGCGAAGCCGGCCGAGTCGCGCCTGGCGGTCGAAGTCCCCGGCTGGCGGCCCGACCTCCGCGAGGAGATCGACCTCATCGAGGAAGTCGCCCGGATCTATGGCTTCGCCGAATTCCCCGACCTGCTGCGGTCCTTCCGGGCCGGCGCCCAGGTGGACGCATCGATCGAGACCGCGCTGTCCCGGCTCCGGCGTCACTGCGTCGCGGAGGGGTTGTACGAGGCGATCCTGCTGCCCCTCGGCTCGCGGGACGCCCCCGACGCCGTGCCGGTGCTCAACCCGCTCTCCGCCGAGCATGGATTTCTGCGCAGCCGGCTCCTGCCCGGGCTGGTGCGGCAGGTGGAAGCCAACTGGGCCGCACAGGTCCGGGATGTCCGGTTGTTCGAGGCCGGCACGGTGTTTCGTCCCGGGGATCCGGGGCGGCCGCCGGTGGAGCGGATCCACCTGGCCGCGGTCCTGAGCGGGGCACGGAACCCGGCGCACTGGACCGACGGAGGCCATCCGCCCGACGCCGATCTCTGGGATCTCAAGGGCCTCTTCGAGCGCGTGGTGTCTCTGGCGATTCCCGATGCGACGGTGCAAGTTGAGGGAGCGGGATGGATCGCCCGACTTCCCGATGGCCGTGAGGCCGGGCGAGCGGAGCCGCTCCGCGCCGATGCGCCGCCCTGGGCGGGCGCGCTGTTCGGCCTCGAGGTCCTGGTGGATGCGGTGCCGCGGCCGGTCCGTTCCTATCGTCCGCTCCCTGTGACGCCCGCCGCGACGCGGGATCTGGCGCTCCTGGTTCCCGACGCGGTGCCGGTCGGGAGCGTCACCGGCGCCGTGCGAGACGCCGCCGGGGGGCTGCTGGAGTCGGTCGGTGTGATCGACGAATACCGCGGGGCGGGGCTGCCCCCGGGGCGGCGCGGGGTGGCGCTGCGGCTGGTCTTCCGCCGCCGCGACCGCACCCTGCGCGATGCCGAGGTGGACGCGGTCATGCAACGCATCATCACCCAGTTGGGGCAGACGCTTGACACCACCGTACGCGCGTCCTGATCAACCCGCGCTTGCCGAGCTGGAGCGGCTCCTCGATGCCCTCGAGAAAGAGCTGACCGCCTGGCGGGAGCGCTGCCTCAAGGCGGAGCAGGACCTGACCCAGGGTAAGGGGAAGGGTCACGGCGGCCCCGAGCTGCTCCAGGCCCGGCAGCGGATCGGCGTGCTCGAGGGAGAGAACCGCTCGCTCCAGCAGCGGATCGGGTCCGCCCGGGAGCAGATCGAGCAGCTCCGGAGCCGGCTCCGGTTCGTCGAGGAGCACGACGCCGAGGGAGTGGCGTGAGCGCCACCCGGCACTCGGTCAGGATCCAGCTGGGAGGCACCGAGCTCACGGTGAGCTCGGAGCATACCCCGGAGTACACCCGCGAGGTCGCAGCCCACTTCGATGCCGTGCTGGCCCGGATCCGGTCCTCAGTCCCGTCGGTGGATGCCCACCGGGCGGCGCTGCTGGCCGGCCTCGCGATTACCGATGAGCTGTTCCAGGCCCGGCAGGGCGACGCGGAGCAATCCGCGAAACTGACCGGGCTCACTGAGCGGTTGACGCGCCTGTTGCCGGTTGCGAAACGGGGCGGAGCCGCCAAGGGAGCCTAGCTCCCTGAGACTGACCCCGCGGCCTTCGGGTCGCGTGCGGAGATATCATGACCCCGAGCGCACTGCTCCCCGCACTGGGGGGGCTTCTTGCCGGAATTCTGCTCGCCCTCCTCGGCACGAATCTCTACCTCCGGACCCGCCGCCGCACCGGCGCCGCGCTGCTCGCCGACGCGGCGGACAAGGCGGCCCTGGCGATGGAGCGCGCCGGCCACGACGCCGAGCAGGTCAAGGCCGCCGCGATCCTGGAAGGCAAGACCGAGGCGCTCCGGCTTCGGGAGGAGGGGGAGCGCGAGCTGGCCCGGCGCCGGGAGGAAGCCGATCGGGCCGAGCGGCGCGCCGAGGAACGGGAAAAGGGTTTCTCCCGCCGCAGCGATCAACTCGATCAGCAGGAGAAATCGTTCGCAGGAAGGCTCTCGGGGCTGGAGCGGCAGGAAGCCGAGCTGAAGGCGCGTGAAGCCGGCATTGACGGGCTGATTCGCGAGCAGCAGCTCCGACTGGAGCGGGTGGCCGGTCTTTCCGCGGAAGAGGCCCGGCGCGAGCTGCTCCAGAAGGTGGAGGACGAGGCCCGCTCCCAGGCCGCGGCGCTGGGCCGGGAGATCCGGGAGCAGGCCAAGAAGGAAGCGGAGAAGGACGCCAAGAAGATCATCGCGCTCGCGGTGCAGCGCCTGGCCGCCGAGCACACCGCCGAAACCACCGTCGCAGCGGTGGCGCTGCCCTCGGATGAGATGAAGGGCCGCATCATCGGCCGGGAAGGCCGGAACATCCGCGCCTTCGAGCAGGCCACCGGGGTGGACCTGATCATCGACGACACCCCCGATACCGTGATCGTCTCCTGCTTCGATCCGATCCGCCGCGAGGTCGGGCGCCGGGCGCTCGAGGCGCTCATCACCGACGGCCGCATCCACCCGGGCCGGATCGAGGAAATCGTCAAGAAGATCCGGACCGAGCTGGAAACCCAGCTGGTCGAGCTGGGGGAACAGGCCGCCTACGAAACCGGCATCAGCGGGCTCCACCCGGAGCTGATCAAGCTGGTGGGCCGGATGCGGTACCGCACCAGCTACGGGCAGAACATCTACGACCACTCGAAGGAAGTGGCCTGGCTCGCCGGGATGATGGCGTCCGAGCTGGGGCTCAATGTCGCCCTGGCCAAGCGGGGCGGCCTGCTCCATGACATCGGCAAGGTGCTCACCCACGACAACGAGGGAACTCACGTCGAGCTGGGGGTCGAGGTGGCTCGCAAGTACCGCGAGGCGACCCCGGTGATCGGCTGCATCGCCGCGCACCACGACGACGTCCCCCACGAGACCATCGAATCGGTGCTGGTCCAGGCGGCCGACGCCATCAGCGGAGCGCGGCCCGGAGCCCGTCGCGAAGCCTTCGAGACCTACGTGAAGCGGCTGACCCGGCTGGAAGAGATCGCCGGGGGCTTCGAGGGAGTGGAAAAAACCAACGTGATCCAGGCGGGCCGGGAGGTGCGGGTCATCGTGGTGCCGGAGCGGATCGA
>DATFGC010000193.1:0-11074 GCA_035249765.1 Gemmatimonadales bacterium
TTCGGTGGCGGAACGGCGCAAAGGCGCAAAGGCGCTATGGGATTCTCTCACCCGCTCTGCAATGGCGCTCAGGACGAGATCAATGAGAATGCGGGGCCAGACTCCGGCGCCACCGGCCCGGCGCCGCTCCCGGTAGAAGGCCAGCATCTCCCCGCCGTAACGGTTCCGAAACGACTCCGGAAAGAGCCCGAGCAGCGCTCGATAAAGCCTCTCGCCCGGAGTTATCATGACCGCGCCGGGGAGATGATCCGGCGGGACTCGGCCAGCCGCACCAGGGAGCGGAGCCGGAGCATTTCGGCGCCCAGCACTTTCCGGCCGAAGGGGGTGAGCCGATAGTAAATCCGCCGTTCGTCCTCATCGGGGTGTGCGGCGGCCTCGGCCACCAGTCGCGCGTCCTCCAGCCGCCGGATGTGGCGGTAGAGGGTGCCCGCCTCCAGCTCGATCTTCCCGCCGGTATGGTCGAGGATGTCCTGGCGGAGGCCATAGCCGTGCCGGTCGCCCGCCGAGAGCATGGTCAGGAGGAGCAGCTCGACCGGGCGGAGGGGGAGGTGGGTTTCGGGGCTGTCCTGGGACTTGGGAGGCATAGTGGTCAGTGGTCAGTGGTCAGTGATCAGAGAACTATATGCAAAATGCCTATAGACTGTCTGACACCCGGGGCCGGGAAAGGGTTGCAGGGCGGGTTTGCCCATGGCTCCGGGCTCTCGACAGACCCGCCGATCGGCACGATACTAGGGGCCCGTCTCCCCCCTTCCGTGAGGATGCAAATGGGCTCCCTGCATCACGCTGCCGCCCTGGTGTTCACCGCCGGCCTTACCCTGCCGGCCTGCGGAGGCGGAGGCGGAGGCGGAGGAGCGGGTTCGGGCGGGGGGTCGGGCAACACCTACACCTCGGTTTCCGACGACGCCGCGGTCCTCGAGCTCAAATCGGGGGGCAGCTTCTCGTTCACCGTCCCGGGCATGGTCGCCACCCAGGGCACCTACACCGTGGACGGCGAGAGGTACCTGCTCACCATGGAGGGCCAGACCCACACCCTGATCAAGACCGGTGAATGTCTGGACGACGCCCGGGGGGTGTTCAGCCGGATGTGCGTCGGCGGCAAGGCGGGCGAGGCGGTTACCCAGGGCGCCGCCGCTCCGGGTGTCGAGGGCGCCACCGGGACCTGGAAGGCCGCCACCGGCGAGGGCGAGTTCACCCTGGAGTTCAAGCCCGGCAACACCCTGGCGCTCACCGCGACCCTCCCGGGCGGCTCGCCGGAAACCAAGCAGGGCACCTATACCGTAGAGGGAAGGACGCTCCACGCCCGGCTCGGGGAAGGTGGCGACCCCATGGTGCTGACCCTGGTCAATAACACCTGGGAGTCCACCTCCTTCGGCTTCCCCATGAAATTCGTCAAGCAATAAACCAGGAGATTGATGATGACCGACACAGCCATGGCGACCGAAACGACGGTGAAGGGACGCATTCTCTGGTACGAGCTGGTGACCACCGACATGAAGGCTGCCGAGGAGTTCTATTCGGCCATTGTGGGCTGGACGGTGATGCCGTTCGCGGAGTCGCCCCAACCGTACGACATGTTTGCCCGTTCGGGCGACGCGCCGGTCGCCGGCGTCATGACCATCCCCGAGGGGATGGACTTCCCGCCCCACTGGGGGATGTACGTCGGGGTCGAGAAGCTGGAGGACGGCCAGGCCCAGATCGAGCGGCTCAAGGGCAGCGCGCTTTCCCCGGTGATCGAGGTGCCCGGCGTGGGCCGGATGCGGGTCATGACGGATCCCCAGGGCGCCGCCTTCTCGATTTTCGAGCCCGATCCCGACGCGCCCCAGGCGCCGGAGGCCGAACCCGAGCTGGGCGACGTATCATGGCACGAGCTGATGACCACCGACGCGGCCGCCGCGCTCAAGTTCTACTCGGAGATGTTCGGCTGGCGGGAGTCCCAGGCGATGGACATGGGGCCCATGGGCAAGTATCACATCTTCGCCCGGAAGTGGGACCTGGGCGGGATCATGAACAAGCCCGCCGAGCTGGCCCAGGTCCCGCCGCACTGGGGGCTGTATTTCCGGGTGGCCGACGTGGACCAGTCCGCCGAGCAGGTGAAGGCCAACGGGGGCCAGGTCCTCAACGGGCCGATGGATGTCCCGGACGGCGGCAGGATCGTGAACTGCGTCGATCCTCAGGGGGGGCATTTCTCGCTGCATCACAAGAAGGCTTGACACGCGTGTCACCCTGAGCCGAAGGCGAGCCCTGAGCCGAAGGCGAGCCCTGAGCCGAAGGCGAAGGGGCCGAATCTCAAGGGTGAGTCCGGCCGCTTCTCCTTCGCTACGCTCAGGATCAGGGTGACAGACCACGCCTGTTCAGGGCTTGATGAAGGTCCCCTCGTTGAGATCCTGAATGGCCTGGCGGAGTTCGCTCTGGGTGTTCATCACGATCGGCCCGTACCAGGCCACGGGCTCCTCGATCGGCTTGCCGGAGACCAGCAGGAAGCGGATTCCTTCCGGACCCGCCTCTACCGTGACCTCGTCGCCCCGGTCGAACAGCACCAGGGACCGGTTACCGGTGCTTTCCCGCAGGTAGCTCTCCTCCTCGGGGCTGCCGCGCTCGGTTAACACGCCGGAGGGCGCCGAGGCGTCGCGGAAGCGGCCGCTGCCTTCGAAGACATAAGCAAACCCCTGGCGGCCGGTCTCGAACGGCAGGGTCTTCCGTTTGCCGGGCGGGACCCAGACGTCGAGGTACCTGGGGTCCGCGGCGATCCCATCCACCGGACCGCGCTTGCCCCAGAAGTCGCCGATGATCACCCGCACGACGGTGCCGTCGTCATCCACCACCTCGGGCACGTCCTTGCCCTGGACGTCCTGGTAGCGGGGCCTGGTCATCTTGAGCGACGAAGGGAGATTGGCCCAGAGCTGGAAGCCGTGCATCCGGCCGGCCGGATCGCCGGTGGGCATCTCCTGGTGGAGGATGCCCCGGCCCGCGGTCATCCACTGCACGTCTCCGGCGCCGAGCGAGCCGCGGTTGCCCAGGCTGTCACCGTGCTCGACCGTGCCGGCCAGCACGTAGGTGATGGTCTCGATCCCCCGGTGCGGGTGCCAGGGAAATCCCTTGAGGTAGTCCTCGGGGCGCTCGTTGCGGAAATCGTCGAAGAGCAGGAAGGGATCGAATTCGCTGGTCTCGCCGAAGCCGAAGGCCCGGCGGAGTCTGACCCCGGCGCCTTCGGTGGTGGGCTTGGACTGGGTAATGCGCTTGATCGGTCTGAGTGACATGATGCACCACCCGGTTGTCACGCTGATCCTGAGGTTGTCACGCTGAGCGGTAGGTTGTCACGCTGAGCGGAGCGAAGCGGCTCATCTCAAAGTTAAGATATGCCCCTTCGCTTCGCTCAGGGTGACATGCTTCGCTCAGGGTGACAGGCTTAGTTTGGATATGCCCGACCACCGCCTCTCCAAGTCACGGTTCGTGGCCGGATCCCAGTGCGAAAAACTCCTCTGGTGGACGGTGCGCGAGCCCGACGCGCCGGAGCTGGTGCCCGACAAGGTCCTGCTGGACCTGTTCGACCAGGGCCGCCAGGTCGGCGAGCTGGCTCGGCTCGAGTTTCCCGGCGGAATCCTGATCGAGCACGCCCATGCCGCTCCCGAGGACCGGCTGGCCGCCACCCAGGCCGCGCTGGCCTCGGACGCGCCCGCGCTCTTCGAGGCCTGTTTCGAGTCGGGCGGAGTCTTCGTGTCGGTGGACGTGCTGCTCCGCTTCGGCGCCGGGTGGACTCTGGTCGAGGTGAAGTCGGCTTCCTCGGTCAAGGAAGAGCACATCACCGATGTCGCGGTCCAGAGCTGGGTGCTGCGGCAGGCCGGGCTCGAGCTCACCGGCATCGAAGTGATGCACCTCAACAAGGAGTACCGTCACCCCGGCCGGGGCGATCTGTTGGTCCGCAGCGATGTCTCCGGTCTGGTCGAGAGGTTCCTTCCCCAGGTGCCCGGGCTGGTCGAGCGGCTGATCCCCACCCTCGAGGGGCCGGTGCCGGAGAAGCAGCTCGGTCTCCACTGTCACGAGCCCAGGGACTGTCCCTTCCACTCCCGATGCTGGCCCGCCGACCCCGATCACATCCGCCACCTTTACCGGGCCGGGCCCAAGACCACGCTCTCCTACATGGCCTCGGGCGTCCATTCGATCTGGGACATTCCTTCCGGCCAGAAGCTTCCCGACGCCGCCCGGCGGCAGCTCAAGGCGCTCCGGGAAAAGCGGGTGGTGGTGGAGCCCACGTTGGCTGAAGCGCTGGTGCCATTCGAGAGTCCGCTCGGGTACCTGGACTTCGAGACGGTGGCGCGGGCGGTTCCGGTCTGGGAAGGGCTGGCGCCCTGGGGCGCCGCGGTGGCCCAGTTCAGCTATCACGAGGAGCGGGGTGACGGGAAGTACCACCATGTGGGCTGGCTGGCCGAGGGGCCGGGCGATCCCCGCCGGGAGGTGGCCGAGGCGATGCTGGCAGCCACGGCCGGGGCCAAGCGGATCGTCACCTATTCGTCGTACGAAAAGACCTGCATCACCGCGCTCAAGGTCCTGCTCCCCGACCTGGCCCCTCGCATCGACGAGCTGCTGGCCAAGCTGGTGGACCTGCTGCCGGTGGTGCGCAACAACGTCTATCATCCCGACTTCAAGGGCAGCTTCAGCCTCAAGTACGTGCTGACGCCGCTGGTGCCCGAGCTGAGCTACAACGATCTGGTGATCGTGGATGGCCGGCTGGCTAGCGTGGAGATCGCCCGGCTGCTGTTCCTGGCCCACAAGATTCCGGCAGCGGAGCGGGACCGGCTGCGGCGGGACCTGCTGGACTACTGCGAGCGGGACACCTGGGCGACGGTCCGACTTATGTCTCGACTGCGTGAATTGGCCGCTGGTAAGCGGTGAGCAGTGAGCGGTAAGCGGGACAAATCCGACCGCTCACCGCTCACCGCTCACCACCCAGAGGCCATCCCGTCCTTGCGGGGATCGCTGCCCGCCGCCCACCCCTTGATCAGCCGCATTACTGCCTGACCCCCTCCGGCGTTGTCGGGCGACAGCAGCACCACCCGATGACCCAGCTTCTGGAGCGCGGCGCGAACCGAATCGCCGATCGGCGCTTCCAGCGCGACCCGCAACCCGTCGTAGTGGCGGAACCGGGCCGCGTCGATCGACTGCTGGAGGTCCATGCCGAATTCGAGCAGGTTGAGCAGCACCTGCACGTGGCCCTGGGGCTGGATGGCGCCGCCCATCACCCCGAAGGCGAGCCAGGGTTCCTGGGCGCCGCCGGCTCCCGGCCTGGTGACGAAGGCCGGGATCAGGGTGTGGAAGGGCCGCTTGTTGGGCGCCACGGTGTTGGCGAGCCCGGGCGTCATGGTGAATCCGGCGCCCCGGTCCTGGAGCGCGAAGCCGGTGCCCGGGACCACGATCCCCGATCCGAACTCCTCATAGTTGCTATTGATGAAGGAGACCATGTTGCCGGCCGAGTCGGCCACGGCCAGGTAAATGGTCTCGCTCGCGGTCGCGGCGGCGCCCGGCTCCATCCGCTCGGCCGCCCGGGTGGGATCCAGCAGCTTGCGGCGGGCCTCGATGAACCTGGGATCGGTGAGCTTGGCCACATCCACGGTCATCGCGGCGGGATCGCCGATCCAGCGGGCCAGGTCGGCGTAGGCCAGCTTCTTGGCCTCGATCAAATGGTGGAGATAGGCGGGCGTGTTATGCCCCATCGCCTTGAGATCGTAGGGCTCCAGGATCTTGAGCATCTCCAGGACCGCGACGCCCTGGTTGTTGGGCGGCATCTCCCAGACGGTGTGGCCCCGGAAGGTCGTCGAGATCGGGGTCACCCATTCGATGTTATGACTAGCAAGATCCTGGAGTGTCAGAAAGCCGCCTAAGGCCTTCAGGCGCTCAACGATCTTCTTACCCAATGGCCCCCCGTAGAGCGCCTTCTGGCCGCTATCGGCTATCAGCCGGAAAGAGCGAGCCAGATCGGGGTTCCGGAACCACTCACCCGGCTTGGGCGCGCGCACCCCGTCGATCAGATAGGTCGCCTTTGCCCCCTCGTCCCGGGCCAGCCGCTCGGCCACTTCGCTCCATTGCCGGGCGATGATCGGGGTCACCGGAAATCCCGACTCGGCCAGCTGGATCGCCGGCTCCAGCGCCTGCGCGAGTGACAAAGTGCCGTACTTCTCCAGCAGCGCGGCCCAGCCGGAAAGCGCGCCGGGCACTGTGATCGGCTCCGGCCCGAACGAGGGCACCCGCTCGTGGCCCCGCTTGAGCAGCTCCTCCCGGGTCATCAGGGAGCCGGAGCGGCCGCTGGCGTTGAGCGCCACCAGCTTCTTCTCCCGGGCCGACCAGAACAGGGCGAACATGTCGCCCCCGATGCCGGTCATGTGGGGCTCGACCAGGTTGAGCACCGCCGCCGCCACCACCGCGGCATCGATGGCATTGCCGCCGTTCTGCATCACCCGGAGGCCGGCCGAAGTCGCGAGCGGCTGGGAGGTGGCGATGACGCCGTGGGGGGCGTACACGGTCGAGCGGCCGCCCATGCCGGGCAATGGGGATTGGGCAATGGGCAATGGGGTCTGCCCGTGCGCGTCAGTGGACAAGACGACCAGCACCGTGAGGGTGGCGGCGAGGGGGGCGGGAAGGAAGGTCATCGGGGAAAGATGATTACCGAGAGGGAAATTGTCACCCTGCGCTCAGGATCAGCGTGACGACCGTTCACCGTTGACCGTTGACCGTTGACCGTTGACCGTCACATCCTTGCCTCTTTCCTCACGTACTCCGCCACCGCACGATGGGTGGCGAACCAGGCCTTGCCCTTGAGGCGGATGTGATCGAGCAGCAGCTCCAGCGCCACGATCCGGGAGCGGTGCCCGATGACGTGCGGGTGCATGGTCAGCACGAACATCGTCCCCTCCTCCCACGCCTTATCGAATTCATCGATCCAGACCTGGGCCACCGCGCGGGGGGCGGAGTAGTTGGCCCCCTGGACGTTGAAGAGCGGGGCATCGTCCAGGATCCACTCGACCGGAATCTCCACCATCCCGGTGGGCTGGCCGTTCTGGAGCAGCTCGTAGGGCCGGTCGTCCGACATCATCGAGCTTTCATAGGTAAAGCCAAGCTCCCGGATGATGCTGAGCGTATTAGGGGAGAAGTTCCACGACGGCGCCCGGTAGCCCACCGGGCGGGTGCCGGTGGCCCGGGTGAGGTAGTCCAGTGCCCGCTTGACCAGGTCGCGCTCCACCTCCGCCGGCAGGGTGGTGTTGGTCTCGTGGATCCACCCGTGCACCCCGAATTCGTGCCGCCCCGACTGCTTGATGACCTCGGCCATCTCGGGATGGAGCATCAGGCTCACCGCCGGGATGAAGAACGAGGCCGGGATGCCGTGCCGGTCCATCAGCTCGACCACTCGGGGGAGTGCCGCCCGGGCCCCGTACTCCCCCTGCGACAGCGCCCCGACGCCGGGCTCGCCGGTACGGAGCGCGATGGTCTCGTTGTCCACGTCGAAGGAGAGCAGCACCGCCACCCGGGCGCCGTCGGGCCATTGTTTGGGCTGGAGGCTCCGGCCGGCCCGGACCGCGTTTACCACCCGCTGGATGGTGTCGTTGCTCCATTCCCAGGCGGGGCGCCGCGGCGGGGCAGGGGCCTGCGCGGCAAGCGGGAAGGCGGTCATCGCGACGAGCGCAGCCGGCAGAAGGCGGGGCATGAGTCCTCCGAAGGGGGCCGCCGAAAAGATGCCTTTCAGGCGATATGGCTTGAACGTCATATTTCCAAGATGAGCCCAATCAAGGTAAGTGACTTCCCCAGCGCCGGTCTCGCCAATCCCTCCCGAGTGAGATAAGCTTCTGTCCGTGTCGCAACTCGACCGGGTTCGCGAGGCCTTCGCCAAATCATATGCGATCGAGCGGGAGGTGGGCCAGGGAGGGATGGCCACCGTCTATCTCGCCCGCGAGCTGAAGCACGCCCGCCTGGTCGCCCTCAAGGTCCTGCGGCCCGAGCTGGCCGCCGCGATGGGCGGCGACCGGTTTCCCCGCGAAATCCAGATCGTCGCCCAGCTCGCCCATCCCCACATTCTGCCGCTGCACGATTCCGGCGAGCTGGGGGGCTACTTCTTCTACGTGATGCCGTTCGTGGAGGGAGAATCCCTCCGCCAGAAGCTCACCCGCGAGGGCCGGCTCCCGCTCCACGAAGCGGTGCGGATCCTTCGCGAGGTCACCGACGCGCTGGCCTACGCCCACCAGCGCGGCATCGTTCATCGCGACATCAAGCCCGACAACGTGATGCTCTCGGGCCGCCACGCCCTGGTCACCGATTTCGGAGTGGCCAAGGCGGTGAGTGCGGCCGGCGCCGACAAGCTCACCACGGTGGGCCTGGCGCTGGGCACCCCGGCCTACATGTCACCCGAGCAAGCGATGGGCGAGACCGACCTCGACCACCGCTCCGACATCTACGCCCTGGGCGCCATGGGCTACGAGATGCTCACCGGCGAGCCTCCGTTCGGCCGGCCCACCGCACAGGCCATCCTCTCGGCCCACGTGCTGGAGACCCCGGACGAGATCACCGCCAAGCGGGAGGAGATCCCGCCCGCGCTGGCCGACCTCATCATGCGCTGCCTGGTGAAGGAGAAGTCGGGGCGGTGGCAGTCCGCCGACGACATGCTGCCGGTGCTCGAAGGGGCGGTGACCCCAAGCGGCGGCCTCACGCCGACCAGCACCCGTCCGATCCGGGTGACCAGGGCGCAGCCCAAGGCGCCCTCGAAGCCCCGCTGGGTCATGGGCGGGATAGCCGCCGCCCTCCTGGCGGTGGCGGGGGTGGGCGCCTGGCAGCTCCTCGGGGCCGACAGCGTCCCCGGCCCCGAGCGAATGGCGGTCATGCACATCACCGACGTGTCGGGATCCGACGGCAACGTGGTGACGGCGATGCGGAACGAGCTCATCGTCCGGCTGGGCCAGATCCCCGGAGTGACCGTGGCCCCCAGCTCGGCCATGGAGGTGTACAAGAGCGCGCCCAAGCCCGCGGCGGAGATCGCCCAGGACCTCCGGGTGGGGGCGCTCCTCGAGGGGAACATCTTCCGGGCCGGTGAGCGCCTGCGGGTGACTCTCCAGCTCACCAACCCGCGAACCATCGAGCAGCTCTGGAGCAAGAGCTTCGACATCGACCTGACGGTCAATCTGCTGGACGCCATCGACAAGGTGATCCCCGATATCGCCAGCGGCATCCGCCAGGCGGTCACCGGGACCAGGGGCCCATGATGAGGACTGCCGCATGACGCGCTTCGCCGCGCTCGCCGGAATCACGCTCGCGATCGCCGCCTGCACCCGCGAACCGGAGCCGGGATCGGTTCCCGAATCCACCGTGCTGGTCAGCGACAGCCTCGGCAACCTCAATGGAGCCGGGATCCTGTCTCCCGACGGGAGCAAGCTGGCCTTCTCCCGGACCGTGGCCGGCAAGGCGGCGATCTTCGTGGCCAACGCGGACGGGAGCAGCCAGACCCAGCTCACCCGCGGGGTCTGGGACACCAATCCGATCTGGTCCCCGGACGGCAAGTGGATCGCCTATCACGCCGAGTCGCCCGACTACGACATCATGGTCATCTCGGTCGACGGAGGCGAGCCCCGGCGGCTCACCTCGGGCCCCGCGGTGGATCAGCCCCGCAACTGGCTCCCCGACGGCAGCGCGGTGATCTTCGGCCGGGCCGGCGACGGCGACGACCAGACCCTGGTGGTGCCGCTCGACGGCGGGCCGCCGCGCCGGCTGGCGGCCGAGGTCAAGGGAAACCAGCACGCCAACATCTCGCCTGACGGAGCCATGGTGGGCTATGACGTGCACCAGGGCGGGGGCGAGGCCACCATCTGGGTGCAGGATTCGCTGGGAGCCGCCCCCCGGCAGCTCACGACCGAGAATTTCGAGAATCTCAACGCGGCGTACTTCTGGTCACCCGACAGCTGGCACATCGCCTATGTCTCCCGCCGCACCGGGACCCAGGACATCTGGATCGTGGATGTGAAGACCGGCGAACAGCGACAGCTCACCAACGACGTCCGGGACGACAACACGCCCCGGTGGTCGCCGGACGGGACCTGGATGGCGTTCATTTCGGACCGGGGCGGGCAAACCGATCTGTGGATGATGCCGGTGGCCGGCGGGAAGGCAATCCGGCTGACCAGCGACCGAGCGAGCGAGTTCAATCCTCGGTGGACTCCCGACGGACAGTCGATCACCTACGGCCGCAGCGAGAGCACGACGGAAATCCTGGTCCAGCCCGCCGCGGGCGGGGAGCCGAGGGTCGTGACGTCGCTGCCGACCGGATACATCATCGACGGTGGGGATATCTCCCCGGACGGAAAGACCGTGGTGTACTCGGCGGACCGCAGCGGAAGCCTCGACATCTGGACGGTGCCGGTGGCCGGAGGCGAGCCCGTCGTGTTCTCCGCCAGCCCGAGCCTGGATATTCAGCCGAAGTATTCCCCCCGGGGGAACCGGGTGGTCTTCGGGTCCGATCGGGGCGGTGCGATGGACCTGTGGACGGCACCGGCCGCCGGGGGCGAGGCCCGCCAGCTGACCCGGGACGCCGCCACCGAGACCTCGCCGAGCTGGTCCCCCGACGAAACCCGGGTGGCCTATGCCTCCAATCGGGGCACCGGTGGCGCCGATCTGTGGGTGGTCGACAGTGCGGGCGGCGAGCCGAAGCGGCTCACCCAGGACAACCTGCGACCCGTCAGCGTGCAGTGGAGCCAGGACGGGCAGCACATCTTCTTCGTCGGCAGCGGTCCGGGGGGCACCCGGGAGCTCTACCGGATTCCGGCGAGCGGCGGCAGCCCGCAGGCCCTCGGCGCCAAGCCCGGGATCCGGAGCGCGCTGCTCTCGCCTGACGGGTCTCAGCTCGTATACGCGAGCTTCGAGGGCGGCTGGGCGTACATTGATGTGATTCCGGCCGCCGGCGGGGCCCCGCGCCGGCTCACGACTTCGGTCGAGAACGTGTTTCAGGCCAGCTTCGCCTGGGCTTCCGATGGGCACTCCCTGGTGGTGACCGACCTCGACTTCGAGGGAAACCAGGACAACACCGACCTGTTCCTGGTCCGGCTGT
>DATFGC010000194.1:0-4703 GCA_035249765.1 Gemmatimonadales bacterium
GGGACCTGGGGGGCTGGGGGGGGCGCCGCCGCGACGGCGGACTCGGCCTCGCGGTGGACCCAGAACACCCCGGCGCAGACCGAGCAGCGAGCCCGCACCCCGGCCTCGGGGACCTTGGCGGGGTCGACCCGGAAGACGGTCTGGCATTGCGGACAGGTCGCGTTCATCGGGACTCGCCGGCCCCCTCGCGCGAGGCCATCGATCCACTGGGACGATCCTGCCCGCTGCTGCTCTGGCGCCGGTCGACCACGTACACCGATCCGGGAAGGGTCTTGGCGTAACTCTTCATCTCGGTGGCCAGCTCGCTCACCTCGGCCGGGTGGGCGAAGGTCCGGTGCCGGTTGGTGACAATGCCGACCGAGAGCGTCATCAGGGGGACCCGGTGGAGCTGGCCCCGCCGGTCCTTGCCGAAGAAATACCCGGCCCGCCGGTCCTGCTCGTTGTACTGAAACGGCACCAGGGTGTCGAACACCGAGAGTACCTCCCCGCATACCAGGCTGATGTCGGCCGCCGGGATGATGAAGATGAAATCGTCGCCCCCGATATGGCCGACGAATCCCCGGTTGCCGAGGAGCCCCTTCACGACATCGTGGAGGATCCGGGAGAGAATGTAAATGACCCGGTCGCCATCGTAGTAGCTGTAGCGGTCATTGTACTCCTTGAAATGATCGAGATCGGCGTAGCAGACCGCGAACTCCGGGGTGGCGGTGTCGAGCCGGCGGCGGATTTCCCGCTCGATTTCGG
Source organism: Gemmatimonadales bacterium (assembly GCA_035249765.1). GTDB lineage: Bacteria > Gemmatimonadota > Gemmatimonadetes > Gemmatimonadales > GWC2-71-9 > JABFSM01. Next base: position 745 of record DATFGC010000194.1, read on the forward strand.
TGGTGCCCGGCATCCTGGTGGAGGGATGGACCGACACGTCCCGCTGGGTCCGCACCAGCAGGGCCTCCAGCCGGGCCCGCTGCTCGGCGGGAGGAAACACCCCGCTGAAGATCTCGTCCGCCCCCGCGCCGAACCATTCCTGAATCCGCTCCGCTTCGTGACTGCCGGAAAGCACCAGCGCGGGAATGATCGCGGTGAACGGGTCGCTCTTGAGCCGGCGGACCAGGTCCAGGCCCAGCTCCCCCATGCCGTCGGCGTCAATGAAGAGGAACGAGGGGTGGCCGCGCAGAACGATGGATTCGACCAGGGCGGGATCGGAGTGGACCTCGAGCGGGAAGCGCTTCCCATCGACCCACTGCCGGATCAGGTCAGGGACGGCTCCCCCGACCGGTCCGAAATAGAGAATGGTCGGACGAGTTCGCACCCATCATCCTTCGTAAGAGTTTATCCCCAAGCAACTTACGGACTTGACACCCGGGAGTCAAATCAGAGGAAGTAGGCAGCGGCCGCCACCATCGCATAGAGGGCCAGGAGCTGGACCCCCTCGAACCAGTGGGATTCCCCGTCCAGGGTGATCATCGAAACCACGATGGTGGAAACCGCCAGGGTGATGACTTCGAAACTGGTGAACACCAGGTTCATCGGCTGCCCGATGAGCACCCCCGCGAGCACCAGGATCGGGGCCACCAGGAGGGCGACCTGGGTGCTGGATCCCAGGGCGATTTGCAGGGCCAGGTCGGTCTTCCCTTTTCGGGCCATCAGCACCGCGGAGGCGTGCTCGGCGGCGTTCCCGATGACCGGGATGATGATGAGTCCGAGGAAGACCTCGGAGAGCCCGAGACTCTGGGTAACTCCCTCGACCGCATGGACCAGAATTTCGGATTCCACCACCACGGCCGCGGTGGCCAGCGCGAGGATGCCGACCGATTTGACCAGGCTCCATTCGGGGCCCTCGGGCGTGGAGCTCGCGTCCATCCCGAACACCGACTTGTGGGTGTGCAGGGAGAACAGCAGGGAGCAGCCGTAGGTGATCGCGAGAATGATCGCCACCGCCTCCGACAACGCCAGCTCGCTGATGGCGAGCCGGCCGGCCTCGGTACCGGGATGCAGGGCGTGGAAAACGGCGGGAAATACCAGCCCCGCAACCGCGAGCGCGAGCATGGCCGAGCTCATCCCCGCCGAGGTGCGGTTGAACTTGAGAATCGGCGCCTTGACGCCGCCGGCCACCAGCGAGAGCCCCAGGATCAGGAGCAGGTTCCCCAGAATGCTTCCGGTAATGGACGCCTTGACCAGGTCCACCAGCCCGGCCCGCAGCGCCACGAACGCAATGATCAACTCGGCGGCGTTGCCGAAGGTGGCGTTGAGGAGGCCGCCGATGGTGGGGCCGGTCCGCTCGGCGATCTGCTCGGTAGCCCGTCCCATCAGGCCGGCCAGGGGAAGCACCCCGAGACAGGCGGCCCCGAAAATCAGGAGCGGCGAGGCATGCTGCGCGTTGAGCACCATGCTGGCTGGCACCGCCAGCAGCAGGATCAGGCTCCAGGGAATCTTCCGGCCCGATTTGCCGTGGCGCCGCCGGGCATCGAGATGGGGCGGGAGACGGCGTTCGCGAAGGGGTTCCTCGGCGTCGCCCGCCTGGGTACGGGGCTCGGCGCGGGGACGCGAAGGCGCGGAAGACGCGGAGGGCGCGGAGGGCGCGGGCTTGGCGGGCTTTTGCTGCTTTGGGGGCTTGGGCGCCCGTGGTGGCGGCTCGGGCCGATCGGGCTCCAGCGCTTTCCTGAGCTCCTGGAGCTTGATGCCCCTCTTGGCCAGCACGCTGGCCAGCCGGCCCCGGGGCGCCCGCAGCAGCACCAGGGCGAGGTTGCCGCCGGCCTTCTCGGCATCCGCGATGGCCCGCTCGGCAAACCGGGAGAGCGGCGGGGGCTCGAGGGCATCGGCCGGAGCGGCGGGAAGCCCGACCAGCAGCTCGTCGGCCAGTCCGTCCTGACGGGTGAGCCCGGCGGCGGTGAGCGCCCGCACGGTCGCGCCATCGGGGTCGTCCAGGGCGGCGGCGAGCAGGTGTTCGGTGCCGACGAAGGCGTGGCGGGCGGCCGAGGCCCGGTCGCGCGCGGCTTGCAGGATTCGCGCGAGGTCGGGCGAGGTCAAACCGGCTTCGCTTCGTCGATCAGCATGATGGGGATGTCGTCTTCGATGGGATAGCCGAGCCGGCAGGCATGGCAGATCAGCAGCGATTCATCCTGGCGGTACTCGAGGTCACCCTTGCACTTGGGGCAGACCAGGATCTCGAGCAGCTCCGGGGCAAGCGTCATGGGGGTCCCTCGGACGTGTCGGGAAAACCGAAGCGGCTGAGCTGGGCTGGATCCTTGCGCCAGCGCGGCAGCACCTTGACCCAGGTCTCCAGGTACACCTTGCGGCCGAGCAGCTGCTCCAGCCGCTCCCGGGCGTGGGTGCCGATGGCTTTCAGGGTGCGTCCTCGCTCGCCGATCAGAATGCCCTTCTGGGTCTCGCGCTCGACGAACAGCGACGCCCGAATGTACACCGGGTCGGTCGTCTCCCGGAACTCCTCGATCTCGGCGTTGAACGCGTAGGGCAGCTCGTCCTCCAGGTGAAGGAAGGCGCCTTCGCGGAGGAACTCGACCGCGAAGAAACGCATCGGTTGCACGCCCAGATCGTCGGCCGGATAGGCGAACTCCCGCTCGGGAAGCAGCGCCGCGATGCGGGACAGCAGCTCGGGGATTCCCTCCCCGGCGGTGGCGGACACCACCAGGGCGTCGGCGGAGAGCACCCCGTGCCAGGTGGGCGAGAGCAGGTCGCCCTTGGTATAGACGGTGAGCACCGGCGCCGCGGGAGCGCGGTCCAGGCCCGCGGTGGTCACGAAGTCGGGCGCGGGGGCCTCGGGCGCCGGGTGGAGGTGGAGGATGACATCGGCCCGGCTCACCCCATCGAGCGCCAGGGCCCGCATCCGCTCCTGGAGGGCGTATTCGGGGTCGAGCAGGCCGGGGAGATCGTGGAAGACGAACTGGACTTCGCCCTCGGTGCGGAGCCCGGTCACCGGGAGCCGGGTGGCCTGGGCCTTGGGAGAGACCAGGGCGAGGTGCTCGCCGACCAGGGCGTTGAGCAGCGAGGACTTGCCGACGTTGGGGCGCCCGGCGAGAGCGATGTGGCCGGATCGTGTCATGCCGCAAGATAGCGCTGGCCGTCAGCCTTCAGCCCTCCGCCGTCAGCGACTGAAGACTGCCAGCTGAAGGCTGATGGCTCCCAAACAAGAAACCCGGCTTCCTTGCGGAAGCCGGGTCTTGTTTTGGAATGGCTGGCGACGGCCTACTCTCCCACGATCTCGCGATCGTAGTACCATCGGCGCTGCGGGGCTTAACGACCGTGTTCGGAATGGGAACGGGTGTGGCCCCCGCGCGCTAGTCGACAGCCAATCTTGAGGGGTTGGGGAATGGGATTTGGGGGTTGGGGGCGTTCCCCAATCCCTAACCCCCAATCCCCAATCCCGAAGACTTGGCAATTGAGGCGGATGATGATGCAAGAAAATTGGAAGAGATCAAACTGCACGGGCGATTAGTAGCGCTCGGCTGAAGTGGTTGCCCACCGTACACCTGCGCCCTATCAACCTGGTAGTCTCCCAGGGCCCTTGAGGGACCTTGCGGTCCAGGAGTGTTCATCTTGGGGACAGTTTCCCACTTAGATGCATTCAGCGGTTATCTGCGCGCGATATCGCTACCGGGCGATGCCCTTGGCAGGACAGCCCGTACACGAGAGATCGCTTCGTCCCGGTCCTCTCGTACTAAGGACGAGTTCCCTCAACACTCCTACGCCCACGACGGATACAGACCGAACTGTCTCACGACGTTCTGAACCCAGCTCATGTGCCACTTTAACCGGCGAACAGCCGGACCCTTGGGACCTTCTCCAGCCCCAGGATGTGACAAGCCGACATCGAGGTGCCAAACCGC
>DATFGC010000195.1:0-6658 GCA_035249765.1 Gemmatimonadales bacterium
GTGATCCTGGCCGACACCGAATCGATCCAGTCGCGGATCGGCGCGGAGGATGCCGAGGTCCGGGAGATCGAGGCGGCGGCGCGTCGCGCGGCCGAGCTGACCCGCCAGCTCCTGGCGTTCAGCCGGGGCCAGGTGCTCCGGCCCTCGGTGCTCGATCTCAACGAGGTGATTTCATCATTCGAATCCATGCTCCGCCGGGTGATCGGCGAGGACATCGACTTGAGGCTCCGGCTGGCCGACGGGCTCGATCCGGTGGAAGCGGATCCCGCCCAGATCGAGCGGGTGATCATGAACCTGGTGGTGAACGCGCGGGACGCGATGCCCAACGGCGGCACCCTGGAGCTGCGCACCGAAGTCGTGGAAATCGACGAAGCCTACGTGCGGAACCGCCCCGGGGTCCGCATCGGGCGCCATGTGCTCCTCTCGGTGAGCGACACCGGCGCGGGCATGACCGAGGAGGTTCGCCGCAACGCCTTCGAGCCCTTTTATACCACCAAGCCCAAGGGCCGGGGCACCGGACTCGGGCTGGCCTCGGTGTATGGGGTCGTGCGGCAGAGCGGAGGCGACATCAGCCTCTACTCCGAGCCGGGCCACGGCACCATCGTGAAGATCTTCCTCCCTTCGGCCGCCGCCGGGCAGGCGCCCCGGGCCGCCGTTCCGGTGGCAGCCGAGAGCGCGGGGTCGGCGCAGGGGGGAACGGTGCTGCTGGTGGAGGACGATCCCGCCGTGCGCAAGCTGGTTTCCCGCTCGCTCGGCGTGCTGGGATTCCAGGTATTGGAGGTCCCCGACGGGATCGCCGCGCTCAGGAAGGTGACCGAGCTGGATGGTCGAGTGGACGTTGTGCTCACCGACATGGTGATGCCCGGCATGAGCGGCATTGACCTGGTGACCCGGCTCCGGGAGAAATGGCCGACCATCGGCGTGGTGATGATGTCGGGCTACACCGGCGACACCTACCTGGAGGCGGAGGGATTCCCCCAGGGCGTCGGCTTTCTCGAGAAGCCTTTTGCGGTGGCCGAGTTGCGGCGGACCATCCGGAACGCGGTCACCGCCCGGGCGCGTTGACGGAGCGCGGTCGGCTCCGATAAGTTGCCCGCCGCCTGGACGGGTGCTCGAGTGGTTTAAGAGGCACGCCTGGAAAGCGTGTAGACCTGCAAGGGTCTCGCGGGTTCGAATCCCGCCCTGTCCGTGGAAGACAGGCAATGGGGAATGGGCATTGGGCCATGGTTTATTGCCTATTGCCCACTGCCCATTGCCTTTGCGGTGGAACCGTTTTCTCCCGGGGGACGTTATTAGGTTACAGAGGGAATCCCGAGGGGGAGCCATGCTGATCGGAAAGCCGTCTGATATCAGGCCAAGCGAAATCACCGACGAGCCCCTGTTCTGGGGCCGGCGGGAGTGGCTTGCCTCGGTCGGCGCCGGGGTGGCCGGGCTGGCCCTGCCGTCGATCGCCTGCGCCCAGGCCAAGGAAACCGACAAGCTCACCCCGTACGACGCGGTTACCGGGTACAACAACTTCTACGAGTTCGGCACCGACAAGGAAGATCCCGCCCGCAACGCCGGTACCCTGAGGCCAAGGCCCTGGAGCGTGGTGGTGGAGGGCGAAGTAAAGCGCCCGGCCACCTATGCCCTCGACGACCTGTTCAAGGGAATGAAGCCGGAAGAGCGGGTCTACCGGATGCGCTGCGTGGAAGCCTGGTCCATGGTGGTGCCCTGGCTCGGCCACCCGCTCAAGGACCTGATCGCCCGGCTGGAGCCGACCAGCAGGGCCAAGTACGTCGAATTCGTCACCCTGCTGGATCCCAAGCAGATGCCGGGACAGCGGCGGCCGATACTGGACTGGCCCTACGTCGAGGGCCTCCGGATGGACGAGGCCATGCACCCGCTCACCATCCTGACGGTGGGGGTGTACGGCAAGCCGCTCCCCAATCAGAACGGCGCCCCGCTCCGGCTCACGGTGCCCTGGAAGTACGGATTCAAGGGCGGGAAGTCGATCGTCAAGATCCGCTTCCGGGAAACCCAGCCGATGAACACCTGGCAGCTGAGCGCCCCCGACGAGTATGGCTTCTATGCCAACGTGAACCCGACGGTGGACCATCCCCGCTGGAGCCAGGCCACCGAGCGGCGCATCGGGGAGCTGTTCCGGCGCAAGACGCTGATGTTCAACGGATACGCCGACCAGGTGGCTTCCCTGTATTCGGGGATGGACCTGCGCAAGAACTTCTGAGCCGGGGGTGACCGATGCCCAGCTGATCCGGCGAGTCATCAAGCCCGCCCTCTGGATCCTGGGCCTGGCCCCGCTGCTTTACCTGGTGAACCGGATCCGGCTGGGCGACCTGGGGTTCGATCCCATCCGCACCGTCACCCACTTTACCGGCCGCACCGCGATCATCATTCTGTTCATCACGCTCACGGTGACTCCGATTCGCCGGATCACCGGGTGGAATCCCCTGATCAAGGTCCGCCGCCTCATCGGGCTCTTCGCCTTCTTCTACGCCACCATCCATTTCCTGATCTACGCGGTGTTCGACCGGGAGCTGTCGCTCGCCGGGCTGGGCGAGGACATCGCCAAGCGGCCCTGGATCACGGTCGGGTTCACCGTGTTTCTCATCCTGCTGACCCTGGCCATCACCTCGCCCCAGGCCATGGTCCGGAAGCTCGGCAAGCGGTGGCAGACCCTGCACCGGCTGATTTACGTGGCGGCGGGCCTGGCGGTGCTGCACTTTACCTGGGCCCAGAAGAAGGACATCCGGCTGCCCCTGATCTATGCCGCGGTGCTGGCGGTGATCCTGGCCTCCCGGCTGGTGCTGCGACCCCGAAGGGCGGTGAGCGGTAAGCGGTGAGCGGTGAGCGGTAAGTTGCGTCTTTGCATCTTTGCGTCTTTGCGTCTATCTTCTCTTCCTCGAAGATGCCCTCGGTTACCCGGCTCCTCGACGACACCGCAATGGCAGGCGCGCTCCAGCGCATGGCCCGCGAAGTCGTTGACAAAAGCGGTGGAACCGGGGGCTTGGTGCTGGTTGGGATCCAGCGCCGGGGAGTCGAGCTGGCGGCCCGGCTCGCGGCCCTGATCGGCGCGGCCGGTCAGCCGGTTCCCCTGGGCAAGCTGGACATCACCCTCTATCGCGACGACCTCTCCACCATCGGCCCCCGCCCCCGGGTGGGCGAAACCAGTCTCCCGGATACCATCGAGGGCCGCACCGTCGTCATCGTGGACGACGTGCTCTACACCGGGCGGACCATCCGGGCCGCCCTCGACGAGCTGGCTGACTTCGGCCGGCCCCGCCGGATCCTCCTGTGCGTCCTGGTAGACCGGGGGGGCCGGGAGCTGCCGATCCAGGCCGACATCGTGGGCCAACAGGTCGAGACCGGGAGCGACGACCGGGTGGACGTGGCGGTGCGCGAGCTGGACGGACGCGACGCGGTGGAGCTGGTGCGGGGGGCTCCGCTGTGACCGCCGCCGCCCTGGGCAAGGACCTGGTGGGTCTCGAATTCCTCACCGCCGACCAGATCCGCCTGATCCTCGACAGCGCCGAGCCGTTCAAGGAAGTGAGCGAGCGGGCCATCAAGAAGGTTCCGGCGCTCCGCGGCAAGACCATCGTCAACCTCTTCTTCGAAGCCTCCACCCGCACCCGGATCTCCTTCGAGTTCGCCGAGAAGCGGCTCAGCGCCGACACCGTGAACGTCGCCACCAGCATCTCCTCGGTGTCCAAGGGCGAGACCCTGGTGGACACCGCCCGCAACCTCGAGGCGATGCGGATCGACATGGTGGTGATCCGTCATCCCTCGAGCGGCGCGGCCCAGTTTCTGGGCGACCGGATCCGTTCCAACGTGATCAATGCCGGCGACGGCAAGCACGAGCACCCCACCCAGGGGCTGCTCGACCTGCTCACCCTTCGGGACCGGTTCGGAAAGATCGAGGGCCTCAAGGTCGCCATCTGCGGCGACGTGCTGCACAGCCGGGTGGCCCGCAGCAACATCTGGGGCCTGCTCAAGCTGGGCGCCGAAGTCGCGCTCACCGGTCCCGCGACCCTGATTCCCCGCGAGCTGGCCGAGCTCGGTGTCCGGATCATTCCCCGGATCGACGACGCGATGGCCTGGGCCGACGCGCTCAATGTGCTCCGGCTCCAGCTGGAGCGGATGCAGGGCGGGTTCATTCCCTCGCTCCGGGAGTACAACCGGGTCTTTGGAGTGACCCGGGAGCGGCTGGAGCGAGCAGGGAAGGAGCTGGTGATCCTGCATCCCGGCCCGATGAACCGGGGCGTGGAGATCGACAGCGACGTGGCGGACGGCCACTGCAGCGTGATTCTCCCCCAGGTCACCAACGGCGTGGCCATCCGGATGGCCGTGCTCTACCTCCTGGCCGGCGGCGCGCCGGAGTGGCAGGCCTCATGACCGATCTGCTGATTCGCGGCGGCCGGGTGATCGACCCGTCGCGCGGCACCGACGGGGTGGCCGACCTCTACCTCAAGGACGGGAAGATCGAGGCGGTGGGCCGCAACATTCCCGCCCAGCCCGGCGCCGAGGTTCTCGACGCCACGGGCAAAGTCGTGGCGCCGGGGCTCATTGACCTGCACGTGCACTTCCGGGAGCCGGGCTTCGAGCACGCCGAGACCATTGCGACCGGCGCCCTGTCCGCGGTGGCGGGCGGATTCACCGCGGTGTGCGCCATGCCCAACACCGATCCGGTCACCGACAGCCAGGCCACCGTGGGATTCGTGGTCCGCCAGTCGATCCGGGCCGGCCTGGCGCGAGTGTATCCGATCGGCGCCGTGTCGATGGGGCAGCGGGGCGAGCAGCTCACCGAGTTCGGCGAGATGGTGCAGGCCGGCGCTGTGGCGGTGAGTGATGACGGCAAGCCGGTCAAGTCGAGCCACCTGATGCGCACCGCGCTGGAATACGCGAAGACCTTCGGCATTCCGGTGGCCGATCACTGCGAAGACATGTCGCTGGCCGAGGGCGGCGCCATGCACGAGGGGCTGGTCTCCGCCCGGCTCGGCCTCAAGGGAATTCCCTCGGCGGCCGAGGAGATCATGGTGGCCCGCGACATCATCCTGGCCGAGCTGACCGGCGGGCATGTCCACCTCTGTCACATGTCCACCCGCGGCTCGGTCGAGCTGATCCGCTGGGCCAAGTCAAAGGGCCTTCGGGTGACCGCCGAAGCGACCCCGCACCATTTCACCCTGACCCATGAGCGCTGCGAGGGCTACGACACCAACGCCAAGATGAATCCCCCGCTCCGCGAGGCCGCCGATCGGGACGCGATCCGCCAGGGACTCAAGGACGGCACCATCGACTGCATCGCGTCGGATCACGCGCCGCACCACTACGACACCAAGGAGCGGGAGTTCGACGATGCCCCCAACGGTATCGTCGGGCTGGAGACCGCGCTCGGCCTCGCCCTCCGCGAGCTGGTGGAGCCGGGGATTCTGTCGCTGCCGGAGCTGCTGGCCCGGATGAGCACCGTGCCGGCCCGGATCTTTGGACTGGCCGGCGGGACCCTGGCCGTCGGCGCGCCGGCGGATGTCGTGGTTTTCGATCCGGCCCGGCGCTGGGTGGTGCGCCGGGAGGAGCTGCATTCCCGCAGCGCCAACACCCCATTCCTCAATGAAACCCTGGTGGGCCAGGCCGATCTGACCCTGGTAGGGGGGCGGGTCGCGTTCGACCGGCCGGGGCGTCAGAATCCTTGACAGACGAGAAGTTCGCATGTTTCGCGATTGCATCTTTGCATTAGATTGGGACAGACTCGCCGCAGTCTGTTCCTTACGGGGGGAGGCCCATGGGCGACCAGCGGTCCCATAACATCACCGAGATCGAGGGGCTCCTCGCCATCCGCCAGCAGATCACTGGCTGGCTGGACCGACTCGACGCGGCCGGCTCCCGGGCGCCCGAATCGGTGCGTACCAAGGTGCGGGCGGACTACCGGGCCCGGCTGGGGCAGGTCGTGGCACAGCTGGGAACCCACGCCGACCTGATCGCCTCGACCCTGGAAGGACTGCGGGCCCAGGCCAAGCACAATCTCCAGGCGCGCACCGAGGAATACGAAATCCGCGCCGAGGCCGAGCTGCGCCACACCGTGGGCGAGTACACCGACGACGAATGGCAGCTGGTCGAGCTGGAGAGCTCGGGGAAGATCGAGCGGTTCGATGGCGAGCTGGGCCGGCTGACTGGAGAGATCAGCCGCCTGGAGGAAGTGCAGGCTTTGATCATGCCGGCGCCGGCGCGGGCCAGCACTGCACCAGCGGCCCAGGCCACGCCGGAACGGGAAGAAATCCACGTCACCCACGGGCTCGGCGACCTGGAGATGCCGCCGATGCTCGATCAGGAACCGCTCTCCGGCGAGCCGCCCGCCCTGAGCCTGGTCCGGGACCAGGCGTCTTCCGCGCCGTCCCGTCCGGAAGCCCCCCGCTTCGTTCCGCGGCCGGGAAGCCCCAAGCCCCGCGAATCGGCCCCGGCCCGGGCGATCCCGTTCCCCCAGGCTCCCCAGCAGGCAACCCAGGCGACCCAGACCGGGGTTCCCACCGACGAGCTGGCTTTCCTGCGGTCGGTGACGCTTGACTCCGCTCCGGCCAGCGCCCGCCCGGCTGCCCACCCCACGCCGCCCCCGCCGAGCCCGATGGAGCGTGAGGACCGCGCCAGCCAGACCGTGGCCCGGACGCTC
>DATFGC010000196.1:0-6881 GCA_035249765.1 Gemmatimonadales bacterium
CTCGGCCAGCTCCTGGAAGACCTCGCCTTCGCCCGGGTACCAGGACTGGTCGAATCGCTCGGTCGCGGCCAGCCGCTGGTTCGGCACCACCTCCCGGATCACGCCTCCCATTCCCATCACGGTCCCGTCGTCCTTGCGCCACTCGTAGCGGTAGGAGCTGCCTGCCCTGGGCTCGATGTTGCAGACGGTCATGGTCCAGCCCGGAGGTCCGAGCAGCCAGCGCCGGAGGTACTCCGGCTTGGTAAGCGCCTCCCAGACCATGGTGCGGGGCGCGTCGAAGACCCGGGTCATCACGATCTCCCGGTCGCTCGGAGTCGTGAGGGTGAGCGGATGGGTGGTGGGCATCGGAGCCTTCCTGTTAGCGGTGGGGGTTGCGGCGCGTCTTGCCCTGGACGGCGTGCATTTCTTCCAGCAGCGCATCGAGGCGCCGGTAGTTGCCTTCCCAGATCCTGCGGAACTCCTCCAGCCAGCCGGTGGCTTCGGCGAGCGGTGCCGTCGCAAGGCGACGAGGCCGCCGCTGGGCGTCCCTGCCCCCGGTCACCAGTCCGGCCCGCTCCAGCACCTTGAGATGCTTCGAGATGGCGGGCTGGCTGATCTTGAACGGCCGGGCCAGCTCGGTCACCGCCGCGTCCCCCCGGGCCAGCCGGGCCAGAATGGCCCGCCGGGTGGGGTCGGCCAGCGCGGCGAAGGTAGCATCGAGCCGCGCCGGGCTCATCCGTCCATAACCCGTTAGTTGCATAACCATATGGTAATATATAACGCGCCGCGGGTTCGGTCAAGCCGGCCGGCCGTTGCTATCGCGCCGCGGCCTCCAGCACCGACCAGTCGATCACGACTCCGTGGCCCGCCGCATACCGGCTCGGGGCGATGCCCACCGCCCTGGCGAACGCCACCAGCTCCGCACTGCCCAGCCGGGGCGGCGGGACGCTGGTCGCGGGCGAGACCACGTCGCTGGTGAACACCACGCCGGCTGCGGGGATCCAGGCCGCCAGCAGGCCTTCGGCATGGACCGAGGCCAGCGGATAGAGGACCACTTTTCCCGCCCCGCTGCCGAGCACCAGCGAGTCCTGGACCGGAACCATCGGTGGCGCACCGGGCGACCGGGACAGCCGGTCGGGGGCCACCGTCTTCGCCGCCGCGGCTACGCCTCCCACGAAACGGGCGTTACGCTGATGGGCGATGACGCGGACGCCGCGCGCCATGTAGGCCCGGATCCCGCCGCTGTGATCGTAATGGTGATGAGTCATGACCACGCCGTACACCGGCTTCCCGGGGAAGCGGCTCTTCAGAGTGTCGAGCACCGCACTGGTGCGGGCCGAGCTTTGGGGGCCCTCGATCACCAGCAGGGTACTCCCCTGCTCCACCACCAGCGAGTGATGGGTTCCCCCTTCGGCGCGCCAGATTCCGGGGCCCAGATTCACCAGCGCCACGGTCAGCGGCGGCGGGGCAGCGGGGGCCGGCGCTCGGGCGGCCATCGAATCGGGAATGGCGAACTGGGCCGGATCCAGCTCGGGATTCACCAGCACTGAAGTCAGCACGGTATGGGACTGGAGCCTGCCGTTGACCTCCACATCGAGCTGCCGGGGCAGTTTCATGCCCCCCGCGTCCTGCCAGCGGGTGTACCAGGTGACGGTGCGCCGGTCCCCCAGAACACCGTCATCGGCCACCGTCTCGCTGGCCAGCGGCAGCCCGGTGATCCGGTCGAAAAACAGGCTCACCGTGTCGGGACCCAGGGGCAGCTGGATGCCATCGACAATCTCGACGCGTAAGGTGCGGGGCGACAGCGACCGGGCCGAGCTTCCGTGCTGCACCGCGGCGAGGATGATGCGCTCGATCTGGAGCGAGAGCGCCCGGGGCAGCCCGGCGGAGACCCCGGCAGCATCCATCGAGAGCACCCCGTTCTGCTCCAGCATGCTCATGGCAGGCAGCGTCACCCGGCGCTGCCGGGTCACCGCTCCGCCGACCTGCCGCACTTCCTGCACGGTGATCTGCCGGCCAGCGGCGTAGTCGGTCACGGTGCTGCCATAGGACAGCGTTGCCCGGGCCGGGAAGAGGAAGCTCTCCTCCTGCCCCAGCCCGAACGTGGCCATGTTGAACTCCACCCGTTTGCCTCGGAGGGAATCCAGCGCCGCGGCGCCGCCCATGGCCCGAGCGGCCCGGGCAATCAGCGCTTCCGCGCTTGCGCCCTGGGCCTCAAGCGCCTCGGCTCGGCAGGCTAAAAGGACGAATAACGCAGTACCGAACAATGATTTCGAGATCATGGCTCTTCTACCAGCTGAGGATCATGGGGAAAAGATACAGAGATCGGTTCAGCGAAGTGGGTATCGACCCAGCCATTCAAGGTCGTCCGCGTCGGTACGAATCAGGTATGCCGCACCGCCGCCGAAGCCCGCCAGCCGAGTCCGCGGTGGAATGGCGATGCGCTCGACCAGCCGTCCGGCGCGGTCGAATACATCGTACACCGGCACCGGATCGTCGTGGCGCCGGGTCTTGAGTACCCAGAGCCTTTCATCGGGTGCGACGGTGGCGGCTCCAGCCAGGAAGGGAGGCTTGTAGTCGGGCCACTCAGCCGGCTGGTCGTCGAAGGAGCCCGCCCCGCGTGGAATTGGCGCAGCGCGGGGCGCAGCGGCGCCGGGGGCCCCCCCGGTTGGACCCCGCACGATGATGTTTCCGGGCCGGGTCTGGCTGGCGAGGAACGCTTCCCGCTCCGCGGCATCGATTCGAATGCGCTGGTAGGGCGTCGCTGGACCCGCGGTCCTGGCGCCATCCGGTCCAAGCCACTCGACCCGATAGTCGGCGGCGCGCACGATCGCCACCCGGCCATCGGGGGCAAACGCCGCCACGTCCCGGGCGGCGAGCGGCTTGTTGGTGTGAGACCGGAGCAGCCCGCCGGGGAGCTGGCGCGCCCCGGTCGACATCCTTTCGGGGAGCTGCAGCGTCGCCAGCGTATCCAGCCGCCGGGTGGCGCGGTCGAGCCGGACGATGTCCACTTTGCTGGCCTGATACAGGGTGCCAGGCTCGACCGGTCTGGAGACCTCGTAGAAGAGGGTGCCCCTGGCATCCGCAGCGCGGGGTGGCCCGCGGATGGCGGGATCGAGCTCGGGGATCCGGAGCAACGGGCCGAGAGTGCCGCCAGGCAGAATGACCAGCAGGCGGCTGTTCATCGGGTCGTAGAGCAGCGTGGTGTCGGCCGGGAGCGCGACCAGGCTCTGCGGAATCCCGTATTCGCCCGGCCCGCTTCCCTCGCGGCCCACCTTCGTCGCCGTGCCGGCGCGGAAATCCACCAGGTGCAGAATTCTGTCGCGCCCGTCGGCTACCAGCACCCGGCCGTCGCTCAGCGCCCGGAGGGAGGTCACCCGGGTGAACGGCTCGCTGAGCTCCACCTCGGGCGGCCCGAGCCGGCGGGTCGGTGGCTGCTGCTGGAGCGCGGGAATCGCCAGCAGCCCGAGGGCGAGAATCTTCGGCAGGGTCATGGAGCGGTCTCCCGGATGCGCGGCCAACGTCCGATGGCCCACAGCATCGGCACGGCCACGAAGGGAATGTGTCCGAAGAAATTGACCCACCAGCGGGGGGTGATGGTGGGGGACCGACCGGTGAAGGCCGGAATGACCACCAGCGACATCATCATCCAGATGACCGGTCCGTAGACCGCCGCGACCTTGAGCACCCCCCAGGGCGAGGCGAGCAGCCGCCGCACCCTGCCCCAGCGCATCACCAGGAACAGAAACACGGCGGACCAGGTGAAGGCCACTCCGAAATGCATCAGCACCCCGATCAGCGCGGTCCGGGTGCCGCCGGTCAACGCCTCGGGACCCAGCAGCACGCTGGCGACGCCCTGCCAGAGGCGGGTGACCCCGGTGCGATACACCACGCCGCTCAGAAAAGAGGCGAAGAGTCCGTCCACGACGCCGGTGGTGATTCCGGCCCGGAGCCATCGAGACCAGAGGGAACCCTGCGCCGTCAGTCGGGCCGGCACCCTTCAGGTCCTCGATATGCTTGTCGATGCCGGTGGTTGGGTGACCGTCGGGCCGGTGCGCCACGATGTCCCGGGCGTGGCTGACAGGCTCCCGGCGCCAGGGCGGCGAAGCCGGGCAGCAGCCGAATGAGGATGGGCATGATCGGGGTCCTCCGGCTTCGAGTAGAATGACGCAGCTTCGGACTTCCCCCGGCCGCTTCCATTCACGGCACCAGCCGGGGCGTCGTGCGATCCACGATGACCGGGAGATTCCTCGACTTGAGCTGCTCGTTGAGCGCCGCCAGCTCGGTGGTCATCAGGGCGTTGAGGGCGCCGAGATGGGTCCGGAGCTCGGTGGTGAGGAGCTGCTGCACCTCGAGGTGCTGATTGGTGGGCTTGAAGTCGCCGCTCGACATCCCGTTGGCCAGGTAGCCGATCTTCGAGATCAGCTTGGAGCCGAACCGCACTCCGTCCTGCCCCGCCCCGGTCTGCCGCAGGTCCACCAGGTTCATCTCCAGATCGATGAGCTTGCGGCTCATCTCCGCCGCCGCCCGCCGCATGGCGGTATCGCTGGTGAGCCGGGGCAGCGCCTCGAGCTGGACCCGGGCCGACTCGATCCGTCCCACCGCGGCTGCCGCGGTGTTGAGCTCCTCGCGGAGTCCGCTCACCACCGCGACCTGGGCCGCGATGTCCGCCTCGGTGCCCCCTGAGTTGGGATCCTTCCGCACCTCGAGGGGCCGGGTTTGAGTGACGCCGTCCACCGTGAGCCGCACGGTGTAGGTCCCCGGCGGATGAAGGATGGAGAGGCGCCCGGTCCCTGGGGCGGTCCGGCCGTCGGGACCCGGGACGATATGGGGCGCGTACATCGGACTGGTGTAGAGCCGCACCTCGGAACTCAGGGTTCCCCGGAGGTCCCAGTGCACCCGGTTGAGCCCGGCGGCGTTCGCACCCGCCAGGGTACGAATTACCCGCCCCGCGCCATCCAGAATCTCCACCTGGGGTGAGGTTCGGGCCGGTGCGGCGAGATAGTAGTTGATCGAGGCGCCGTACTCGGGATCGGTGCCGACGGTGGGATCGTCGTACGTGGTGGAGGGCGGGGTGATCGGCCGGAAGCGGTAGGCCGCCCGGGGCGCGAAGAGATGGGCGTTCTTCGTCAGCACCGAGTCGGCGAGCTGCTGGAGCGGGGTGATGTCGTCCATGATCCAGAAGCCCCGCCCGTAGGTCGAGATCACCAGGTCATTGAAATGCCCCTGCACCACGATACCCGACACCGGGGCGTGGGGCAGGTTGTTCTGCAGGGGCAGCCAGCTGTCCCCTGCGTTGAACGAGACGTAAATGGCGTTCTCCGTGCCCAGATACAAGAGCCCTCGCCGCACCGGATCCTCGTAGATCACCTTGGTGTAGCTCAGCATGTTCTTGGGCAGCCCATTGACGATCAGCCGCCAGGTCTTCCCGTAGTCGGTGGTCCGGTAGACCCAGGGGTCGCGGTTGTTCTCCTGGTGGGTGTCCACCGCCAGGTAGGCGGTAGCGGCATCGTAGCGCGAGGGGGCGATGCTCCGTACCGAGCCCCAGGCCGGCAGCATCGGGAGGTTCCGGGTGAGGTTGGTCCAGCTGGTGCCGTCGTCGCGGGTGAGCTGGACCTGGCCGTCGTTGGTCCCCACCCAGATCGTTCCCTTGTCCAGCGGCGATTCGGCGATGCCGAACACCACCCCGGCGTACTCGACCCCGATGTTATCGCCGGTCAGCCCGCCCGAGCTGCCCATCCGGGTCCGGTCGTTGAGGGTGAGATCGGGCGAGATCACCTGCCAGCTCTGGCCTCCGTCCCGGGTCCGGTGGACATGCTGGCTCCCGGTGTAGATGGTGTTGTGATCGTGCGGTGAGATATGCAGCGGCGCATCCCAGACGAAGCGGTACTTCACTCCCTCGGCCGGGCCATTGGATTGATGAGGCCAGACCTCGACGTTGCGGAACTGGCGCCGGCTCTCCTCGAAGCGCACCACGATGCCGCCCACCATGCCGGAGCCCGAGGCGGTGGACCACACGATGTTGGGGTCGGTGGGATCGGGCGTGGCCCAGCCGCTTTCCCCGCCACCCACCGAGTGCCACATTCCCCGGGAGATCCCGGCGCTCCGGCCGCCCGGCACCCGGCTGTTGCTGGGGCCGCGGTAGCTGGGTTCGTCCTGCTTGTTGCCCAGGACGTTGTAGGGGATCGCGTTGTCCACGGTGACGTGATAGATCTGCGCATTGGTGAGCCGCTGGCGGAACCAGGTCCGGCCCCGGTTCTCGGAGATCGAGAGTCCCTGGTCGTGGGCCACGATCATCCGGTCGGCATTGGTGGGATCGATCCAGATGTCGTGGTGATCGCCCCCGGGGGCGCGGCCGCCGCTCTGGACCTGGAGGGTTGCGCCGCCGTCAATCGACCTGGAGTAGGAAGCGGTGAGGAAGTACAGCTCGTCCTCGTCGCCCGGGGAGACCGCGAAGCGGGAGTAGTAGTGGGCCCGTCCCATCACGTTGCGGTCCCGGTTGATCAGCGCCCAGCGGACGCCCCCATCCTCGGAGCGCCAGAGCTGGCCGGTTCCGGTGGGCTGACCCTCCCAGGGCACCCCGTCTCCGGTCTCGATCGCGGCATAGACCCGCCTGGGATTGGACCGGGCGATGGCGACCGCGACCTTGCCGACCGGACTGGCCGGAAGCCCGTTGCCGGCCAGCCGGGTCCAGGTGGCGCCGCCGTCGCGGGAGACGAAAAGCCCGCTGCCCGGCCCGCCGCTCCGGCGCCCCCAGGTGTGAATCTCGAACTGCCACATCCCGGCGAAGACGTAGGTATCTCCCTCGAAGTGAAAGGGGCCGGTGGCTGTCTCCAACACATCGACTAGTGACGGCGGGAGGCTCTCGTGATTCACCATCGACGCAGCATCCTGGCATCAGT
>DATFGC010000197.1:0-4650 GCA_035249765.1 Gemmatimonadales bacterium
GGCCGGGTCGCTGCGGACGACTTCGCCGAAGTGGTACGCCAGACGACGGCGACGATGGAAGGCTCGCGGGGCTTCCGGCGTTTCGGGCGCTTCGCCCGGGAGCTGCTGCGGCTGTACCACGAGCGGCCCGCCGGCAGCCGGGTTCCGGCGCTCTATCCCGCCATCCTGCAATGGGCGGCGAGCCAATGAGACGGTAACCAACGGGTTGATCGCGCCGAGCTTCGCCTCCCCGGGGGAAGCGCCGTATATTCCCCGGGTGTCATCCCCGGAACAGTCGCAGAACCCCAGCCAGATGCGGAGCCGCCGTGTCGGGTGAACCCGTGGCCGATTCCCTGAGCCGGCTCACCGCCGCCCTCGCCGACCGCTACCGGATCCAGCGGGAGCTGGGCCAGGGCGGGATGGCGACGGTCTACCTGGCCCACGACCTCCGCCACGACCGCAAGGTCGCGCTCAAGGTGCTCCGCCCCGAGCTGTCCGCCATCCTGGGCGCCAACCGCTTCCTGGCGGAGATCAAGACCACCGCCAACCTCCAGCACCCCCACATTCTGAGCCTGTTCGATTCCGGCGAGGCCGACGGGCTGGTGTACTACGTGATGCCGTTCGTGGAGGGGGAATCGCTCCGGGACCGGCTCAACCGGGAGCACCAGCTCCCGGTGGACGAGGCGGTGCGGATCGCCCGCGAAGTGGCCGACGCGCTGGGCTACGCCCACGCCGCCGGGATCATCCACCGGGACATCAAGCCGGAGAACATCCTGCTCCACGGCGGGCACGCCATGGTGGCCGACTTCGGCATCGCGCTGGCGGCCTCGCGCACCGAGGGCGGCAGCCGGATGACCGAGACCGGGATGTCGCTCGGGACTCCGTTCTACATGGCGCCGGAACAGGCCATGGGCGAGCGGGAGATCACCGCCAAGGCCGACATCTACGCCCTGGGCTGCGTGCTCTACGAGATGCTTACCGCGGAGCCGCCGTTCACCGGCGCCACGCCCCAGGCCATCGTGGCGCGGGTAATGACCGAAGAGCCCCGCCCGCTCACCCTGCAGCGCCGCACCATTCCGCCCCACGTCGAGGCGGCGGTCATGACCGCGCTGTCCAAGCTGCCGGCAGACCGGTTCGCCAGCGCCAGGGAATTCTCCGCGGCGCTGGGAAATACCTCGTTCGTCACCACCGCGACGATGCGCACCGCGCCGGCCGCCGTGGTCACTCCGCGGGCCCGCGCCCAAGCGCTGCTGCCCTGGGCCCTCGCCGCTGTGACGCTGGCGCTGTTCGGCTGGGAGCGCTTCCGCTCCCGTCCGGCGCCGCCGGCGCCCCCGGTCACCCGGTTCACCATCCAGTACACTGGCGAGGGCCGGATCGGCGATGCGGCCGGCTCGCCCATCGCCGTGTCCCCCGACGGGTCGCGCATCGTGTACGTCGGCGCCGATTCCTCGCGGACCGGCTGGCTTTATCTCCGGATGCTGGACCGGGAGGAACCGGTGAAGATCGCGGGAACCCGAGGAGCCTATCATCCGTTTTTCTCCCCCGATGGCGCCTCGCTCGGCTTTGTCCAGGACGGAAGGCTCCGCAAGCTCGGGCTCGGTGGCGGCGCGGTCGTCACGATCTGCGAGGGGTGTGCCGGCTCCGCCTCCTGGGTGCGCGGAGACACGATCTACTTCGGGAGCCCTGTGGGCCTGCACCGCGTCGCCGCCTCAGGAGGGCAGCCGGAGCTGGTCCTCGCGGCCGACACCGCGAAGGCCGAGTCGTTTCGCTGGGTGGACGCCCTTCCCGACGGCCGCAATGTCCTGGTGACCCTGGTGCGACAGGGGAGCCCCGCGCTCGCGGTCATCTCGCTTCCGGATGGGAAGCTTCACGACCTGGGGCAGGCCGGCATGTATCCCCGCTGGGTAGAGGGAGGGTTTCTCACCTTCCTCCAGCAGGACGGTACCCTCTTTGCGGTTCCCTTCGACGCGGACAACCGGAAGATCTCGGGGGCCCCGGTCCCGATCGCGGATCGGGTGCGCTTCGGTCCGGCCTTCCCCGCCAAGATGGGCGTGGCACGCAGCGGCACCCTGGCCTTTATCCAGGGAGGGAACAGCCTCCGCCACCTGGTTCTGGCCGATGCCGGCGGCCGGGTGACCGCACTGCCGGGGCCGAGCCGGTTCTACGACACGCCGCGCTTTTCCCCCGAGGGCCAGCGGATCGCGGTCCAGGTGACCGACTTTGCCGGGGTTACCACCAACGATATCTGGCTGTACGACCTGCGGTCGGAGCAGATGTCCCGGCTCACCTTCGATTCGTCGAGCGCCATTGCAGCCTGGGCACCGGATGGCAGGCATCTGGTGTACGCCGGGAGGGGCCGCACCGTCCTCAAGATCCCCACCGATGGGAGCGGCGTGCCCGAGACACTCCTGGTGCGCCAGAGCGGCGCCGTGGAGCTGGAGCTTGCCCGGGACGGAAAGACCTTCGCCATCCGGCAGACCGTGAGTGGGACCACCCGGGACGTGTGGGTCGGCTCCCTGGACAGCTCCAGGGCCGAGCGGCCGCTGCTCCGGACCCCGTTCAACGAGCGGGCCATTGCCCTCTCACCGGATGGCAAGTGGCTGGCCTACGTCTCCAACGAAGCCGGATCGGATGAGCTGTTCGTGCGGCGGCTGGACGAGGGGAGCGGACGCTGGCGGGTGCCGCGGGGCGGTGCCGCTGAGCCGCGCTGGGGGCCCGGGGGCCGCGAGCTGTACTTCCGGGTGGCGGACACCGTGATGGCGATGGAGATGACGCCGGGACCGGAACCGAGTTTCTCGACGCCGCGAACCGTCCTGGTGGGCCGGTTCGTCAGCGACATCCAGCGCGCGGTCTGGGACATCGCCCCCGATGGCCGCCGCTTCGTCTTCACCCGGAACCAGAACGAGACGGACACCCCGGCGATCACCGTGCTGCTGCACTGGTTCGACCGGCTGAGACGGTGAGCGGTGACCGGTGAGCGGTAAGCGGTGAGCGGGATGTCTAATTCGACGTTTCCGAACAGCGCCCCGACGCACCCCAAAGCCCGAGATCATGGAGACGCGACCCGGGCCAGGGAGACCGAGTCGAGGCCGCCGGCGTCACGGTGAACACCTCGTACGGCGAAACCCGATGAAACCCGGACCAGCGACCGGATCGAAAAGCATTTCCAGGTCAACGCCGGCCGCGCCCGGGTCTTGGCCCCGAGGGGTAGACGGCGTCCTCGGATCGATCCCGCGCGACGCCCGGAGTCTCACCTGATGCCTCCAACAACGGTTCCCCTGAGGGGGCGGTCGACGTATCCCTGCACGATGCGGGGGTACGGCTCGCTCAGGAGCGGGGAGGAGAGCAGGAAATCGGCGGTGGCCCGGTTGCAGGCGACCGGGATGTTGTGCACCACCGCCACCCGGAGCAGGGCCTTGACATCCACGTCGTGGGGTTGGGGCTCCAGGGGATCCCAGAAGAAGATCACGAAGTCCACCCGGCCGTCCACGATCGCCGCCCCGACCTGCTGGTCGCCGCCCAGCGGGCCACTCAGATAGCACTGCACTTCGAAACCCAGCTCTTCGGCCAGCATCGCGCCGGTGGTGCCGGTGGCACACAGGTTGTGCGCGCTCAGGGTTCCCCGGTTGAACCGGGCCCACTCCAGCAGCGCGGTCTTGCAGTTGTCATGGGCGATGAGCGCGATGCGCTTCCGCGGGTCCATGGCGATCACTTCGTAGGGCATGGGCAGTCTCGGCAGTGTGGGGCCGAAGACTATCGAGCCCCTGTCACCGGCGGGCCACGGCCAGGCAACGGGCCGTCGCGCGAAGCTCGCATCCATCCGGAGATCTCTTTACGAAATCGTGACGCAGCATCCAACGCGCCGGGCAATAATTCGGGCGGAATCAACCAGGGCGCCGCGGACCCCTCTCCTGCCTTTGAACCCGTGTCCATCCTGCTCCAGGCCGCGGTGACCGGACCGAGCGCTTCGGTCGCGCCGGTGGGTGCGCTCGCGATCTGGCTCGCCCTGATCGCCAACGCCGCCAAAGTAGCCGAGGTGGCGGTCGTGATGTACGGGGTGTACAAGTACGTGGCGAGCCGGGGCGAACGCCGCGCCGCCGAAAAGAACGCCGCGGAACTGGCCAGAACGGCGGCGAACTACCAGGCCTGGCAGGTGGTCAACAGCGCGCAGGGGAAAGGCGGCAGCGGAGGCCGGGTCGATGCCTTGAACGACCTCAAGACCAATGACGTCTCGCTCGCCGGGGTGCACCTCGACGGCGCCTGGCTCGAGGCGGTGGACCTGCGCGACGCGATCCTCGCGCGTGCAACCTTCGTCAAGGCCAACCTCAAGGGGGCAGTCCTGGAGCGCGCCAACCTGGAATTTGCCGCGTTGACCGACGCCAACCTCATGGCCGCCAAGCTGGGCGACGCCTACCTCAAGGGCGCCGACCTTTGCGGCGCCGTGCTTTCCACGTCCGATTTGCGTGGGGCGGACCTCTCAGACCTTCGCGGCTGGCAGCAAAATCCGGTCGATCAGCTACGCCAGGATCGACGGCGTGCGGAACGCCCCGCCGGGCTTCCGCGAATGGGCGCTGAGCCATGGGGCAACGGACGGGGAGCCGGAAATCGAGCCCGAGATGGCCGAGGGTTTCTCCCAGGCCTGGCGCGCCGTGTGAGAGCCATCGACCTGAG
>DATFGC010000198.1:0-7406 GCA_035249765.1 Gemmatimonadales bacterium
GCCGGCATCCTGTTCGCCAACGTGCTGGTGTTCTTCGGCCTGGTGTTCCTCCCGGCCGAGCGGGCCGCCGCGCTGCCGACCGCCGAGGCCGACGGCGTGGTGCGCTTCCTCGAGCGAGTCCTGGTCGAGGGCAAGTTCTACTCGATCTTTTCGCTGCTGTTCGGGATCGGCTTCGGCCTTCAGCTCGCCAGGGGCGGCGAGCGGGCGCTGCCCCGATTCCGGCGCCGGCTCCGCATCCTGCTGGCCATCGGCGCCGTTCACGCCTTCCTGATCTGGTCCGGCGACATCCTGATGCTGTACGCGCTGCTGGGATTCACCCTGCCGTGGTTCGCCCGGAAGCCCGACCGCGAGCTGCTCCGGTGGGCTGCCGTCCTCCTTGCGATTCCGACCGTGCTCTACGCGGTGGCGCTGGGCATCTGGGCGCTGGTCGGGACTGGCAATGCCCTCTCCTCGGCGGCCGTGCCGGCGGGATTCCTCGCCATCCTCGAGCGCATGGGCACCGGGGGCGTCAAGGATGCCTTCATCGGCAACCTGCTCATGGTCGCGGGGCGATGGGCCGACCTGTTCGCCACCATGCGGTTTCCCAAGGTGCTCGGGATGTTCGTGCTGGGGCTCTGGACCGTGCGGACCGGACTCGCGCTGTCGCCGTCCAGCCACCGGCCCCTCCTGGTGCGCTGGGCCCTGCTGGGCCTGGGCGTAGGCCTGCCGGCCAATCTCCTCGCGGCCTGGGCGTCGCAGCACTGGTCCTACCTTCCTCCCACCTCCGGGGCGCTGTTCGGCGTGGCGATGCAGGCGGTGAGCTTCCCGATGCTCGCCCTCGGCTACGCGGCCGCGATCGGACTGCTGGTAGTGGGTGGACGCCGGCTGCCCATGGTCTTTGCCCCGCTGGGCCGCATGGCGCTCACCAATTACCTGATGCACTCGGTCATTGGCGTGGTGCTCTCCTACGGGTTCGGAGTCGGGCTCTGGTGGCGGATCGGCGCCTCGACCGCGGTGGCGATCGCGGCCGCGATTATTGTGATCCAGATCCCGCTCAGCGCCTGGTGGCTCTCGCGGTACCGGTTTGGGCCGGTGGAGTGGGTCTGGCGCCGGCTCACTTACGGCCGGCCGCTCTGAGGGCCCGGCCTTCTATCTTGCGGGACTTGACCGACACTCCACCGATGGTGACCCCCATGCCCAAACCCGCCGAAGTCCGCGTGCTGCTCTTTTCCGCCTCGCTGCGGACCGATTCCCTGAACACCCGGCTGGCCCGGCTGGCGCGCTCGGTGCTCGAGACAGCCAGGGCCACCGTCGACTGGGCCACGATGAGCGAATTCGACGGCCCCTCCTACAACCAGGACCTCGAGACCGGATCGGGATTCCCACCCGGACCGCGGGAGCTGCACCGCCGGCTCGAGGCCTGCGATGCCTTCGTCATCGCCACCCCCGAGTACAACGCATCCATGCCGGGCCACCTCAAGAACGCGATCGACTGGGTGTCGCGGATCCGGCCCCAGCCGTTCAATGCCCGCCACGGGCTGCTGCTCTCCGCGTCGCCTTCCATGGCGGGGGGCAACCGCGGGCTCTGGTCACTGCGCATGCCCCTGGAACACCTGGGGGCGAGAGTCTTTCCCGACATGTTCTCGCTCGCCCAGGCCCACAAGGCCTTCGGCGAGAACGGCGGGCTCGCCGACAGCCTCCTCGCCAAGCGATTCGAGGAGAATCTGGGCGCGTTTCTGGACCTGGTGGAGGCGGCAAAGCACTACCCCTGCATCAAGAAGGCCTGGGTGGAGTTCCTCGGCGAGCCGGGGGGCGAAGCGGTAGGGCGGGTGGAGGCCGCGTAGCCATGGCCAACACCGAATGGTGGCAGCGCGGCCCGGTGGATGGGGTTCCCGCCCTGCTGCAACCCGTCGCCCACATTCTGCTTCAGGTGCGCGAGAGCGTGAGCGAGATCGTCGAGCCGCTGACCGAGCAGGAGTGGAACGCCCGCCCCGGCGGGGTCGCCTCGGCGGCCTTTCACGTCCGGCATATCACCGGGGTGATCGACCGGCTCTTCACTTACGCCCGCGGCAGTGTCCTGTCCCAGGAACAGTTCGCGGCCCTTCACGCGGAGGGCGAGGAGCTGCGCCCCGAGGAGGTTCCCCAGGTGATCGCCGCACTGTCGGCCCGGGTCGACGCGGCCGTCGCGCAGCTGGCTGAAGTCGATGTGGCGACCCTGGGGGACTTTCGTGCGGTGGGGCGGGCCCGGCTCCCTTCCACGGTGATCGGCTGCCTGGTACACGGCGCCGAGCACGCCATGCGCCATGTCGGGCAGCTGTCGGTGACCGCGCGCATCGCTCGTAGCCGGGCCTGATCGCCCGCACGGTTCGAGAGTATCTTCCGTCCCATGGACCAAGGGTCGCGAATGACGAGACCCGCGATCTCCGGCGTCTCACCGTTCTTCATCGTCGCCGACGTCCCGGCGGCGCTCTCCTTCTATCGCGACATGCTGGGTTTTGAGATCACCTTTCGAGGCCCGACTCCCGAGGACGAGTTCTTCGGCATTGTTCGCCGCGGGGCGGCCATGATCATGTTCAAGGCGCTCGACGTCGAACCGGTCCCGAACTACCAGCGCGAGCCGGCCTTCAGCTGGGATGCCTATCTAGATGTGCCCGATCCGGACGCCCTGGCGGCGGAGTTTGCGGCGCGTGGGGTTTCATTCGCCGCACCTCTCGCCGACAGCGATGATGGCCTCCGGGGCTTCGTGATCGAGGACATCGACGGCTATGGTTTGTATTTTGGCCGGGTTCGCGCGTGACTCGTGGCTGCGAAGGGACGGCCGGGTCGACTGGCTCGACACCCAGGACTACTGCGCCGGCGGGGACACCCTGGAGGAGCTTCGGGGGTGACGAGGTGCGCGGGCGAACCGACGATGCTTGACTACCATTTCACCTGCGACTCCGCCCCGGTGCAGGGAGAAGGAACCCTGAACGGCCATCCGTTCTATTTTCGCGCTCGAGGAGATCATTGGACGTTCTCGCTGGCTGAAGAGCCGGGATTGGATCCGGTTTTCATCGATTCGGCTGAGAGCGCGCTGGGGAGGGGCTACTACCTGGAGGGGCAGTACGGAGCCCCGGGTTCCTTCGCCGCCAGCTATTTGCCGCTGGCGGAGGCGCGGATGCTGATCGACGAATGTGCCCGCCGTTATCGCGCGGACCGAGGCTAGCCACACCCCTGTCCCGAGCGACCGGACCGTGAGGCGCGCGGCCGGTTGGGTACCGCAAGCTGCGGGAGTGTGATACCTTGGTCGAGCCCTCGGTCGGGCCTCCCATGGATATTATCGCCCAGTTCAAGCAGGCCCTCTCGGACCGCTACGCCATCGAGCGCGAAATCGGCGCCGGCGGCATGGCGACGGTCTATCTGGCCCGCGACCTCCGCCACGATCGGCCGGTGGCGCTCAAGCTGCTCAATCCGGAGCTGGGCGCAGTGCTCGGGGTCGAGCGATTTCTCGCCGAGATCAAGGTCACGGCCAACCTGCAGCATCCCAACCTGCTGCCGCTGTTCGACAGCGGCGAAGCCGGCGGGCAGCTCTACTACGTCATGCCGTTCGTGGCCGGTGAATCGCTCCGGGTCCGGCTGGAACGGGAAAAGCAGCTCCCCATCGACGACGCCATCCGGATCGCAGTCGCGGTGGCCAACGCCCTCGACTACGCCCACAGCCACGGGGTCATTCACCGGGATCTCAAGCCCGAGAACATCCTGATCCAGGCGGGCCAGCCGGTCGTCGCCGATTTCGGGATCGCCCTGGCGGTGAGCAAGGCGGGCGGGAACCGGATCACCCAGACCGGCCTCTCACTCGGAACTCCGCAGTACATGAGTCCCGAGCAGGCCACCGGCGACCGGGTGATCGATGGCCGGAGCGACATCTATTCGCTCGCGGCGATGACCTACGAGATGCTCACGGGCGAGCCGCCCCACATCGGCAATACCGCGCAGGCGATCATCGCCCGGGTCCTGACCGACAAGCCCCGCCCGGTCCGCCATACCCGGAGCGCGGTGCCGGAGCAGGTCGACGCCGCCATCGATCACGCGCTGCAAAAGCTTCCGGCCGATCGCTACGCCACGGCGCGGGAGTTTGCCGACGCGCTGCAGGGCCGAGGGCCGTCCGTGACCTATGGTCCGATTACCGCCGCCGTGGCCCCGGGGGGGCGGCCGGTCCGGGCACGGCTCCGGGTCCCGGTGACGGTGGCTCTGGTGGCGATGGCCCTCGCCCTGGGGGCGGTGGCCGGGTTTCTGTTGAAGCGCCCCGCGGCTTCCACGCCCGCGCCGGTCATCCGTTTCCGGTTTTCGGGGAGCGACAGCGTGCCGGTGATCGCCCGGTACCCCTGGCCGGCGGCCATCTCCCCCGACGGCGGCAAACTCGCGTACTGGGTGGACCGCGGTGGAGAGCCGGAGCTCATGCTGCGCCGGCTTGACCAGCTCGACTCCCGGCCCGTTCCGGGGACCCGGGGCGGATCCCAGGTCCTCTTCTCTCCCGATGGCGAGTGGATCGCGTTCGAGACCTCCGACAAGGAGAAGAAGGTCCGGCTCGACGGCAGCGCGCCGGTGACGATCGCGGAGGGGGCGGGGAACAACGGGGCCGCCTGGACTACCGCGGGCGAGCTGGTGGTGGGAGCGACGCGGGGCAAGGCCGGCCTCTCCCGGGTGCCGGTGTCCGGCGGCGAGCTGGTGCAATTCACCCACCCCGACTCCGCCGGCGGTGACCTCGACCACCTGTGGCCGATCGCGCATGCTGACGGCAGGACCATTGTCTTCACCAGCTGGGGCGGCGGGCTGACCACCGCGAGCCTCGCCATGACCACTCTCCCCGACGGGAAAGTCACCCGGCTCGGCATCAAGGGGATCCGGCCGCTGGCGATCCTCGACGACCAGCTCGTGTACCTGCAGGCCGACGGGACCGTCATGGCGGTCGCGCTCGATGTCTCCGGCCGGAAGGTCGACGGATCCCCGACACCGGTGCACGATCCCGTTCAGGTGGCCCCCAACAACAACGGCAACTCCGATGTGTTCATCTCGTCGGGCGGCGCCCTGGTATCGGCCGTCGGCTCCACGGCCTCCCGGCTCTCCTGGCTCTCCCGCGACGGAAGCAGCCGGCTGGTCCAACCTGATGCCCGCGACTACCAGGTCCCCCGGATCTCGCCCGATGGGCGGCGCATCGCGGTGCTGGTTCGGGATGGCACCAGCCAGGACGTGTGGATCCACGACCTGCCGACCGGCACGCTTTCCCGGCTTACCGATGCCGCGCGCGTCACGTCGGTGGAATGGTCCCGGGACGGCAAACGGGTGATTTACACCGCGCCGGGTCCCGACGCGCGCGGGGTCGTGTGGAGCAAAATGGTGGACGTGGCTTCCCCCCCCGAGGTCCTCCTCCGGCTGCCGGGCCTCACCCCCAGCGCCACCATGGCACCCGACGGTCAATCGCTCCTGGTCCGGAGCCTGGGAGCGAGCGGCTGGGAGGTCTTTCGATCCACCATCGGCTCGACCGCGGCGCCGACGCCCTGGGCCTCCGGACGCGGAGACGATTACAGCGTCAGGATTTCCCCCGATGGCCACTGGGCCGCGCTGGTCAACGACGAGTCGGGGCGAGACGAGGCGTACGTCCGCTCCTACCCCGACCCTGCCGCCAAAGTCCAGGTGTCCGTGGGAGGGGCGCAGGCGCTGGCCTGGAGCGCCGACGGCACCAGGCTGTACTACGCCTCCAGCGCCGGGATCGTGTCCGCCCGGCTCGCGCTGGGCGCAACGGTGCAGGTTCTATCGCGCGACACCGTCTTTCGGTCCCGCGGCAACCTGACGTTTCTTTCCACCTTCAGCGAGTCAAACTTCGATCTCAGCCTCGATGGCTCGCGCGTGCTCTACCTGGCGCCGGTCTCCAGCAGTTACGAGCTGATCGTGGTGCCGAACTGGCTGCGGGAGTTTCGGGAGAAGCTCGCGCGGAGGTAGGACCATCCTACCGCGGCTCCTTGACCGTGTCCTTCACCAGGAAGGGCACCCCGTCCGTCATCCACTTCGGCGCCGGCGCCCCCAGCAGGTAGTGATCGAAGAACTGGAAGTACCGGATCGTCAGGTCCTTCCGGTTCGCCATCCCCCGCAGGCCGTGCCCCTCCCCCGGATAGGCCAGCAGGTACGCGGTCTTCCTGTTGTACCGCAGCGCCTGGTAGAAGTTGAGCCCTTCCTGGAACGACACGGTCGGGTCCGCCGTGCCGTGCATGATCAGCACCGGCATGCTCACCTTGGGCGCGTGGGTGAGCGCCGACTCGAACGCGTACACCTCGGGCTTGTCCCAGGGTGAGAAGCCCCAGCGGCCCTGGGTATCGAGGTAATAGGAGAACGCGTTGTCGCCGCTCCCCGCATTCACCTGGTAGGACCAGCCCCAGCTCTGCGAGAAGTCGGTGGTGAGGTCGGTGACGCCGGCGCCCATCCCGACCGCCGCGAACAGCTTCGACTGGGTGGCGATGAATGCCGCACCTTCGCCGCCGTAGCTGTGCCCGTGGACCGCGATCCGCGCGGGATCGGCGTAGCCCATCTCGATGACCTTCCGGGTTGCCGCCTCCACCGCCTCGAGCATGTCGCTGTGCGACCGGCCCAGCCGGAAGTACACGTCGGGCAGCATGGTGAGGTAGCCCTTGCTGACCGCCCCGGCGGGAATGCCGCCCATCCCGGTGAGATAGCTGGGCATCGGATAGCGGTGCAGGCCCTGTGAGTTCTTCTCGTAGAACGTCACCAGCATCGCCCGCTTCTCGCCCGCCTGGTAATCGTCAGGGAGCGCGAGAATGCCCTGCGACCGGGTCCCGTCCTTGAGCGCGAAGTCGAACAGCACCCGGCGGCCCCACCGGTACTCGGCCTGCTGCGGGTTGGCGTTGGAGATCTTCACCGCCGACCCGAACCCGGGCCCTGACACGCGGAGGTCCGGGAACTCCCGGAAGGTCTGCCGGGTGAAGAGGTACTTGTCCGCCTTCGCCGCCCGCTGCGGGGTCGTGTAGACCGCATCGTCGTACACGATCGTTCGCAGGCTGGTGCCGCTCAGCTCCGCGAAGCCCGCTTTCTTGGTCCATTCGCCGGTCGCCGAGAGGGTAAGCGGCTTGCTGAGGTCGACGACGCTCGGGTCGCGCTCGGCGCGCGGGGCCATCGGGTCGGCGGGCGCCGTGCGGACCCGGCGGTAGCGGATCTCGTCCTTGAGGCCCGCGCCGTTGGTGAGGCTCTTGGCGGCGCCCTGGTACGGCAGATACCAGAGGTCATAGCGGCCCTGCACGATCACACCTCGCCCGTCCTTGCTGTACCCGGCGAGGCCGAAGGACGGCTTGACTCCGGTGTAGTCCCACTCCGTGTTGACAAAGCTTGGCGCGCCCGCGCCGATGGTTTTCCACGCGGCGGCGTCGAGGTCGTAGTCC
>DATFGC010000199.1:0-8489 GCA_035249765.1 Gemmatimonadales bacterium
GATGGCTCATGCTCCCCGCCATTCGGCGTCAAGCCGAGTCCGCGTGGCGCCGCCAACAATCGCGCTAGGAGGCTTCGTGCCTGCCAAAGCAGTGTATTTCCTGGCCGTTCCCGGATTTGCGGACTGGGAGCCGGCCCACGCGCTTGCGGAGCTTCGCCGTCACGGAGGCTACCGCGTCGAGGTAGTAGGTCTCACGGGAACGGCCGTCGAATCCATGGGAGGTCTCCGTATCCAGCCGAGCCACTCGCTCGCGGACGTCGACCCCGCTGATGTGGCGGTGTTCATCCTGCCGGGAGGGGACCGGTGGGAGAGCGCACCTCTGGAGCCTCCGCTCGCGGCGCTGCTGGGCCAGCTGGACGGGGCGGGTGTCCCTCTCGCCGCGATCTGCGCGGCAACGGTGGCCATCGCGCGCGCAGGCCTCCTCCGTGGTCGCCGGCACACCAGCAACGGGCGAGCCTATCTGGAGCAGCATGTCCCTGGGTACCAGGGCGGCCCCCAGTACGTTGAGGCCCCCGCGGTTCGGGATCGGGGGCTCATTACCGCGAGCGGGCTGGCAGACGTGGAGTTTGCCGCGGAGCTGTTCAACGAGCTCGGCGTGCTGAGCGAGTCGGATCGTGAGATCTGGACCGGCCTCTTTCGGAGCGGCCGACTCCCTTCGGGAGACACCTGACCCGCACTTCCTGCCACCGATTACGTCGGGGTCTGAAGCCGCCGCGTTTCCGGGCCATGACCCGATGCGTCTTCGACCTCCCGCTGGGCCTCCGCGAGCCGGTTCAGATCCTCGCCGATGCGGCGCGCGGCGTCCATGAGCGTGGTAAGCGGGGCGAGATCGCTGGCGCCCGCATGCAGACGCAGGAGGTCGAGACGGATGCCCTCGAGCGCGGCGACGCTCTCGGCGAGGTGCTCCTTCGCGGTGTTCCGCCGGCCAGCCAGGACCTCGGCGTCCGACCCGGATGGGGCCAGGGCGGCCAGCACTTCCATCTCCGCGCGCGCCTCGGCCGCCCGCGCCTCCAGCGACGCGACCAGCGCCGGCAGCTCCTCCAGCTGCTCCTGGTAGGCGTTCGGCAGCGCTGCGTACAGCTCTCCCGCCGCTACGCCGAGCGCCGCCTCTGTCGCTCGGAACGCTGACGCCCCGGCGAGCTGCGAGCGCTCCGGTGCCTTGAGCCGCCGCGCCAGCCATTCTCCGAGCCTGCTGTTCCAGAGCCGCTCCCGGATCCCGCTCCGCCAGAGCTTGCGAATCTTCTCGGGGATGAACTGCACGTTGAGCGCATTGCTCAGCGCCCCGAACAGCAGCAGAAATCCCAGCGGCACCATGATGAAGAGCTGGCTGATCTCGCGCTCGTGGACGATGCCGCTGGCAAGCAGCACGAAGGTCGTCACCAGCCACGTGGCCGAGGCGACGGTGGCCGCCCGCAGCGCGCGATGTTCCAGCGGCTCTTTCTCTACCCGGTCCACCGACTCGGTCTCGGCCGCTTCGCGCCGGGCCACCTCGAGCGCGGTGCGCAGATCGGCGAGCGTATGCCCCGCCTTGAACTGCCGGTACGCCTGATTGAGGTGGAACCCGATGATCGGCCAGATCGGGAGCGAGGCGATCACGGCGAGCAGCACGATATCCCGCGGCCCGCCCCCGTCCGTTCGCTGGCCGGTCAGCACCGCAAAGATGTTCCCCAGGGTCATCATGCCGAACACGCCCGACCATCCGAGGTACGGCACCAGGAGCGGGTTACGCGCGGCGAGCCAGCTCCTGAGCGTCGGCGGTAACGCGGGACGGGGTTCGCCCGCGGGCAGCAGCGCCTCCGCCAGCGCCTCGCCATCCGGGAACCGGTCGTCGGGATCGTGGGAGAGGCACACGTCGATCGCCGTGGCGAGCGCCAGCGGCAGCCCCGGCGCCACCGCCATCGTGCCCGGCGGCGTCTCAGTCGCCTGTTGCAGCATCAGGGCCGGCAGCTCGGTCGTCTCGAACGGCAGCCGGCCGCTCACCGCGAGGTAGCCCACTACCCCGAGGGCATAGAGGTCGCTCCGGCCATCGATCTGATCGCCGGAGGCCTGTTCGGGGCTCATGAAATGGACCGTCCCCATGATCTTGCCGGGGACGGCCGAGGCACCGGTGTCCTGGCCGCCGTGCGCGATGCCGAAGTCGGTCACCAGGGCCCGGCCGGTGCTGTTCTCGAGCAGGATATTGTCCGGCTTCACGTCGCGGTGCACGATGCCGCGTCCATGCGCGTAGGCCAGCGCCCACGCCACCTCACGCAGCATCCGGGTCGCTTTGGCCGGCGGGAGCGGGCCCCGGGTGCGTAGCCGCTCGCCCAGGGTCTCGCCCTCCACGTAGCTCATGACGAAGAAGACGTAGCCGTCGGTCTCGCTGACCCGATGGATCGGGACGATGTGCGGGTGGGAGAGTCCGGCCGCCATCCGCGCCTCGCGCAGAAACCGCTCCCGCGCCGTCGGGTCGCGCGCGAGGTGGGCCGGTAAGACCTTGATGGCGACGTCGCGATCCAGCTGGACGTCGCGGGCAAGGTAGACCACTCCCATCCCGCCACGGCCGAGCTCGCGCTGCAGCGAGTACTCACCGGCCAGCGCGGCCTGCAGCTCGAGGAACTCGCTGGACGGCCGCGTCAGTCGCCGCCTCCGGTAAGCTTCACCTCGCCGTCATCCGTCCCGGCGGCGCGCAAGGCCCGCCGTTCCCCCAGTCTGGCCAGCGCCAGCGAAGCGATGGCCGAGGCGGCGCTCAAGATGGTCAGGGGAGCAATCACGACGGCCCCCCGCAGCCACAGCGGGAGGCTCGCCGGCCCCGTCACGGCCGCGAACACGCCGAGCAGGAGTCCGGTCCCCGCACCCAGGGCGCCGAATCGGGGAAGGGACAACTCGTCGAATCTGCGACCGCTCGCGGCAATCCCCAGCATCACGGAAAAGACCGCACCGCACAGGAAGCCGGGGATCGCCAGCGTCTGCGGCCACATGTCGAGGATTTTCCCGTGCGGATCAACGATCCCCTCCATGATCGCACCACCGACGATTGCCCACCCGACCCCCCAGATGAGGCCCATGGCGACCGCCGCGCGGATCCGTCTCAGCCACAACCCCATTCCATCCTCCCCGATGATACTCTATGATACAAAGTACTCTGTGCACGGGCAACTCTCCGGGCCGAACTCTCCGGGGAGAATAGCCGGCCGGGCCACCAGAAACCGGAGCAGCTAATGGCGGTCGGGCATGCAGCAGGTCGGCGCCGACATACGCCTTCCGTTAATCCATCCTAAGACGTTAAGTTATAAGGCTATGCCGCTCAGCATGACCGGGTTTGGCGCGGCCGAAGGGCCGGTCGCGGGAGGAGTGCTCCGGGCCGAGATCCGGACCGTCAATCATCGGTTCTTCAACCTCTCCGCCAAGCTGTCCCAGGATCTGGTGACGCTGGAAGGGGAGCTTCGGGAGCGGCTGCGCCGGGATTTCGAGCGGGGCCACATCGCGGTTCAGCTGCGGTGGGCTTCCCCTCCCGAGGCCGCGGCCGGGGGCCTGGCCCTCGACGTGGAGCGGGCGGCCGAAGCGGTGGCGCGGTTGCGTGAGCTTCGGGAGCTGGTGGGCGATGGCGCCGGCGAGATCTCCCTCGACCTGGTGGCCCGGCAGCCCAACGTGTTCGTCAGCCGGGACTCGGACTCGGCGCCGGTCACCTGGGCTGAGGTGGAGCCGGTGGTGTCGGACGCGATCCGGCAGTGCCTGGAGTCGCGGCGCCGGGAGGGCGAGGCGCTGGCCCACGAGCTCCGGGCCCGGCTCGAGCTGATCGCGGCGGAGCGGGAGCGGGTCGGCCTGCTCGCACCCGCCCGACTGCTCCGGGAACGGGACCGGCTCCGCGCCGCGGTGGCCCAGCTGCTCGATGGGCGGACCGTGGACGAGCAGCGGCTGGCCCAGGAGATCGCCTTCCTGGCCGAGCGGATGGACATCACTGAGGAGCTGGTGCGGCTGTCCGCCCACCTCGAGGCGTGCCGGACCGCGCTCTCGGCTCAGGCGCCGGTCGGGAAGCAGCTCGGCTTCCTGGCCCAGGAGCTGGGGCGGGAGGTCAATACCATCGGATCCAAGTCCAACGATGCGGCGATGCAGCATGCCGTCGTGGCCATGAAGGGAGAGCTGGAGCGATTCCGGGAACAGCTCGAGAACTTGGAGTAGCGCCCTTCCTGCTGGTGCTTTCCTCCCCCTCGGGCGGAGGGAAGTCCACCATCGCGCGCCACCTGCTCGAAGCGCGCGAGGATGTGGTCTACTCGGTGTCGGCCACCACCCGGCCCAGGCGGGCCGGAGAGATCGACGGCCGGGAGTATCACTTTCTCGACCGGGCCGAGTTCGAGCGCCGGGTGGCCGCGGGCGATTTCGTGGAATGGGCCGAGTACGGCGGCAACCTCTACGGTACGCTGTGCGCCGAGGTCGAGCGGGGGCTGGCCTCCGGGCGGCACGTGGTGCTCGACATTGAAGTCGCGGGATCGCGGCAGGTCCGGCAGCGGTTCCCCCAGGCGGTGCAGGTGTTCGTGCTCCCGCCCTCGGCGGCGGCGCTGGCGCAGCGGCTCCGGGGGCGGAACACCGAGGACCCCGCCACGGTGGCGCGGCGGCTTGTGATCGCGGGGCGCGAGCTGGAGGCGGCCCGGGAATACGAATACGTGGTGGTCAACGACGACGTGGTGGACGCGGTCTCGCAGGTCGCAGCGATTCTCGACGTGGAATCGCGGCGGGTGCGGCGGATCACCAACCTCGAGACCGTGCTCGACAATCTCCGGCGCGATCTGGCCGGACTGAGCTCTTGATTCACGGGCCCAAGGCCCCCTGGAGGACGGACATGGAGATCTTTACCCCGAAGGACGCCGCGCGGAACGCCGGGACCAAGTACCGGTCGATCCTGGTGGCCGCGCGGTTCGCCCGCTACCTCAACGAGTTCCCCAAGGACCGCCAGGTGCAGTGGGCGGAGAACGAGCGGGTCATGAAGCTGACCACCCTCTCGATGCGGAAGCTGGTTTCCGGCGAGCTCAACTTCCGCGAGCTGCGCCGCCGCCGCTCCGAGGTCTAGCCGGTGTGGTCCGGCCGGCACGTCGTCCTCGGCGTGTCGGGCGGGATCGCATCCTACAAGAGCGGCGTTCTCGTCCGGCGACTGACCGAAGCCGGCGCGCGGGTCGATGTCATCCTCACCGCGGGCGCCGCCGAATTCGTGCGGCCGGTGCTGTTCGAGGCGCTGTCGGGGCGCCCGGTTCTGACCTCCCTCTGGGAGACGGGACGGGCGCTCGATCACATCCGGCTGGCCCGCGATCCCGATCTCGTCATCGTCGCCCCGGCTACCGCCAACCTGATCGCCCGCATGGCGCAGGGGATGGCCGACGACGCGCTCAGCACCGTGCTGCTGGCCCGGAGCGGACCGGTGCTGCTGGCGCCGGCGATGAATGACGCCATGTATGCGGCGCCCGCCACCCAGCGGAATCTCGCTCTGCTCCGGGAGCGCGGAGTCACCATGGTAGGGCCCGACACCGGCGCGCTCGCCGAAGGCCCCTCGGAGCGGCCCGGACGGATGAGCGAGCCGGAGACGATCCTGCACCACGCGGCGCGGCTGCTCCGGAGCGGCGGGCCGCTGGCCGGCAAGCGCGTAGTGGTGACCGCCGGCCCCACCCGGGAGGCCCTCGATCCGGTCCGGGTGCTGACCAACCGCTCCAGCGGCAAGATGGGATTCCGGCTGGCTCAGGCGGCCTGGTATCGGGGGGCCGAGGTGCGGCTGATCACCGGCCCCTCCGCCGAGGCGCCGCCCGAGGGTGTGGTCTGTCAGCGGATCGAGACCACCGCGGAGCTGGAACGTGCGGTGGCGGCCGCGCTGCCCGAAGCGGATGTGCTCATCATGGCCGCGGCGCCGGCGGACTACCGGCCGGAGCAGGTCAATGCCGTCAAGCGCTCGAGGCAGCACGGTCCTTTCCCGGTCGCGCTGGAGCCGACCGCCGATATCCTGCTCGCCACCCGCGCGCTCCGGAAACCGGGAAGCCTGGTGGTCGGGTTCGCGCTGGAAACCGGCGACGCGCTGCGCAAGGGCAGGGAAAAACTGGAGCGCAAACTGCTCGACCTGATCGTGGTCAACGACGCAACCGAGCCGGGGGCGGGATTCGAGGTAGACACCAACCGGGTCACCATCGTGGCGAAAGACGGAGCGCAATGGGAGGTCGCCGTCGCCTCCAAGGCGAGCGTCGCGGAAAGTATCCTCGACCGGATCGAGGCGGCCCTTGTCTGAGGCGATAAAGAGGTACCTGGAACTGCAGAAGGCCCTTGGGGGGAACGAGGTGATTCTCTCTGGGGCGGCGGGACGGACCCAGGAGTCATTGCGAGGGGCCGAAGGCCCCGAAGCAATCCCGACCGGATCGCCACGGCCCTCCGGGCCTCGCGATGACAGGGAGCCGCCCAGCCGCCCAGCCGTCCAGCCGTCCAGCCGTCCAGGTAAACACTGGTCCACCGACGCCCCGCCGGTTCCGACGGTTCCCGGGATCGTCGTCCCTCCGCTGCTCGAAGCGCCCTCGCCCTGGCGCTCGCTCGAAGAAGTGGCGGCGACCATCGCCGGCTGCCGCAAATGTTTTCTCTGCCAGGGCCGCACCCGGACGGTGCCGGGGGAGGGAAATGCCGAAGCCCGGCTCATGTTCGTGGGGGAAGGTCCCGGCCAGACCGAGGACGAGACCGGCCGGCCCTTCGTGGGCCGCGCGGGAGAGCTGCTCACCAAGATGATCGAAGCGATCGACCTGGAGCGGGACCAGGTCTTCATCGCCAATGTGGTGAAGTGCCGCCCGCCCCAGAACCGGAAGCCGCTGCCCGACGAAATCGCCGCCTGTTCCCCCTACCTGGAGCGGCAGATCGGCCTGATTCGCCCGGCCGTCCTGGTCGCGCTGGGCGCCACCGCGGCGGAGGCCATGCTCGGCGTCAAGCGGAGTCTCACGGATTTGCGGGGGAGAGTACATTCCTACCGCGGCATTCCGCTGGTCGTGACCTACCACCCGGCGGCACTCCTCCGAAACCCGAATTGGAAGAAGCCCACCTGGGATGACATCCGTATCGCCCGACAGCTTCTCGACCGTTGAACAGAGCCTCCGCTCGGCGCCCTGGAGCCCCGATGCGGAGCAGGCGGTGCTGGGGGCGATGCTGCTCGACCATTCGGTCTTCTACCGGGAGGCCCATCGCCGGCTGTTCCGCGCCATGGTGGCGCTCACCGAGCAGCGGGTGGTCATCGACCACGTCACCCTCCGCGACGAGCTGCTGCGCCGCAGCGAGCTGGAGTCTGCCGGCGGGGTCGAGTACCTGGCCGAGCTGGTGGATTCAGTGGCGACCCCCGCCAACCTGGAGCACCACGCCCGGATCCTCCGCGAAAAATCCATCCTGCGCCGCCTGATCGAAGCCTCCACCGGCATCATCCAGCAGGCCTACGAAGGCCGGATGGGCGCCAATGAGCTGCTGGATCAGGCCGAGGGGCGGATCTTCCGGATTTCGCAGGAGCGGCGCACCGACGGCTTCGTCCGGATCAAGGAAATGCTCTGGCCCACGATGGAGCGCATAGAAACGCTCCATCGCAGCGGCACGGCGGTTACCGGGGTCCCCAGCGGCTTCGCAGATTTGGATGGGCTGACCTCGGGCTTCCAGAAGTCGGAGCTGATCATCGTGGCGGCGCGGCCCTCGATGGGCAAGACGGCGTTCTGCCTGAACATCGCCACCAACGCCGCCTACAAGGAATTCGGCGTGGCCATCTTCTCGCTGGAAATGTCGAAGGATTCGCTGGTCCAGCGGATGCTCTGCTCCGAGGCCCAGATCGACAGCCAGGCGGTGCGCCAGGGCCGGATCAAGGATTCCGACTATCCCAAGCTGGCCCGCGCCTCGGGGGTGCTGCAGCAGTGTCCCATCTGGATCGACGACAGTCCGTCGCTCACCCTGCTGGAAATGCGGGGCAAAGCCCGCCGGCTCCGGGTCGAGGCCAACGTCGGCCTGATCATCGTGGACTATCTCCAGCTGATGCGGAGCCCGGAGTACGCCGACAACCGGGTCCAGGAAATCTCCGATATCTCCCGCTCGCTCAAGGCGCTGGCCCGGGAGCTGGAAGTTCCGGTCATCGCGCTCTCCCAGCTGTCCCGGGCCTCGGAGCAGCGCGGCGGTGACAAGACCCCCATGCTCTCCGACCTGCGCGACTCGGGCGCCATCGAGCAGGATGCCGACCTGGTGATCTTCATCCACCGGGCCGAGATGTACAAGGATCTGCGGGAGAAGGCCGAGACCGCGGGACAGAACATCGAGGGGCTGGCCGACATCCATCTGGCCAAGCACCGCAACGGGCCGACCGGCAACATCAAGCTCCACTTCCACAAGGCGTTCACCCGCTTCGACAGCCACTCCGACCGGGAGGGCAACTGATGGCGCGGGCCCGCTCGGTGTACCGCTGTGCCGCATGCGGCCACGACCACGCCAGGTGGGCCGGCCGCTGCGAGTCGTGCGGGGAGTGGAAT
>DATFGC010000200.1:0-2046 GCA_035249765.1 Gemmatimonadales bacterium
CAAGGAGCTCATCGCCAGCCGGCCCAGTCGAGTGAACACCAGCAGATATGAACAGTACTTCCGGGACCTCGAGTGGCCAAAGGTCTACCCGGCTTACGCCCGGCTCATGGTTGACGGGTCGGATAATCTGTGGATCGAAGAGTATCCCATCCCGGGAAGGGACATCCGCCAGTGGAGCATTTATGCCAACTCAGGCGTGAGGATCGCCATGATCTCGCTGCCGAAAGGATTCCGGTTACTGGAAGCCGGCCGAGACTACGTTCTGGGAGTTTGGCGTGACCAGGACGATGTAGACTGCATCAAGGTGTACAAGCTCGTGAAGTGAGGTCGGGCGTTCGCGCCACCGCGTCCTCCGCGTCTTCCGCCTCCTTCGCGTGCTCGCGTCCTATAATCCCAACACCAGCCTCACTCCCTCCTCCACCAGGGCCATCACCGGCGCCTCCAGCCGGGTCCCGGTCTCCCGGAGCCGGGCCCGCTCGACCGCGGCCAGCTGGGATACCACTACCACGGTGTCCCGGGGAAGCCCGGTGGCGCTCCCCTTGATGATGACATTCCCGGGCGCCTCACCCAGCCTCTGGTCCTGGGCCAGCGGCGCCACCAGCACGGTGGGTATCCGGCTCCGGTTGAAGGCCTCGGACTGAAGCACCAGCACCGGGCGACTTCCGGCCGGCCGGTCAGCCGTGAGCCAGCAGATTCCGCCCCGCTCGATCACCAGAGGTCGGCCCGGGAGGCGGGGAACCGGCTGACCGGTCCGAGCTCGGGCGCGGGACCGACGTCCGTCGAGGTATAAACCGCGTCCAGCCGGGCGGTGATCACGGCTTCGTTCCGCCGGGCCAGGTACTCGGCGATCGCAGTGGCGTAGAGCTCACTCCGGGAGATACCAGCCCGGTCTGCGAACTCATCTGCGTCTTGGAACAGCTTGTCTGGTAGTGAGATGGCTGTTTTCATACTTTAGTATAACTATGGTAATACTAACAGTAAAGGGATTGGGAGTTGGGAGTTGGGGGTTGGGGCGCGATGGTGGGGAATGCTGGCAGTTGTTCCTGATTTCGAGTATTGTCTCCCCAACCCCCAACTCCCAGCTCCCAAC
Organism: Gemmatimonadales bacterium; assembly: GCA_035249765.1. Taxonomy (GTDB): domain Bacteria; phylum Gemmatimonadota; class Gemmatimonadetes; order Gemmatimonadales; family GWC2-71-9; genus JABFSM01. The sequence continues at coordinate 1,091 of DATFGC010000200.1, forward strand.
TCCCACTCCGGGCCCCCCGTGCGCACTATCTCTCCCCTCGTTGCCGCGCTCCTTCTTGCCCCTTCGCTGCCCGCCCAGCCCGCCGACACCTCCCTGCTCACTCCCCTGGCCTGGCGCAGTCTGGGCCCCCTTCGCGGGGGACGCTCGGTAGCGGTTGCCGGCTCGGTGGCGCGGCCGCTGGAGTACTACATGGGGACCACTGGCGGAGGGGTTTTCAAGACCACCGACGGAGGGGAGAACTGGCAGCCGGTGACCGACCGCTATTTCGGCGGCACCATCGGCGCGATCGCGGTCAGCGAATCCAACCCCGACATCGTGTACGTGGGCGGAGGCGAGTATCCCATCCGGGGCAACACCTCCCATGGTGATGGAGTTTACAAGTCGACCGATGCCGGCCGCACCTGGAGCTACGTCGGGCTGGTGGAAACCCGGCACATCTCCAAGATCCGGATTCATCCCCGCAACCCGGACATCGCCTACGTGGCGGCGCTGGGTCCGGTGTTTGGGCCCAGCCCGAGCCGGGGGATCTACAAGACCACGGACGGAGGCCGGAGCTGGAACCGTATCCTCTTCCGGAACGACAGCACCGGGGCGATCGACCTTTCCATGGATCCCAGCGATCCCGAAGTCCTCTACGCCGGGCTCTGGACCGCGTACCGGAAGCCCTGGACCATGGTGAGCGGTGGGTCGGGAAGCGGGATTTTCAAGACCACCGACGGCGGCCGAGCCTGGAGGGAGCTGACCCGGAACCCCGGCATGCCGGCCGGCATCATCGGCAACATCGGGATCTCGGTCTCTCCCGCCAACCCGCGCCGGGTCTATGCCCAGATCGAGGCCGACTCGGGTGGGGTCTACCGCTCTGATGACGCCGGCGACACCTGGACCCGGGTGAACAACAGCCGCTCGCTCCGGCAGCGGGCCTGGTACTACAGCCGGATCTACGCCGATCCGCAGGA
>DATFGC010000201.1:0-11686 GCA_035249765.1 Gemmatimonadales bacterium
AACGCTTCGATGCCCTGGCTGGAAAGCCAGGCTCCGGTGTCGAACACCAGCCGGTATCTCCCCACCGATACTGGGATTCCCTCGGGCAGGAGCGCCGAAGCCCGGCCGTCCGCGTTGGTCGTTCCCCGCCCGACCACACCCCACTCGCCGTCTCCCTCCTGGCGGAGCAGCGCCACCGCCAGGTTGGCGGCGGGCTGCCCTCGCGAGGTATCCAGCACGTGAGTGGAGATTCCGCTCATGGGTTGCCCGCTCCTTCATCGGCAAAGACCCGGCTCAGCCGCTGCCGGGTGATCCGTCCCTGCTCGGCGGCGGCGATCGCCAGCTCCTGCTCCGGGGAGTTGGCCATCCGGCCCCGAAGATCCTGAAGCAGCTCTTCCGGACTCCGTCCGCTCGCAGACACGATGTAGATCCGGCCGAACCGCTCCTCGTATTCCCGGTTGGCTCGCGCCAGCGCCTGGCGCGCACCGGCATCAACAGCGGCCAGGCTTCCCTGCTCCGCTGCCGACCACCGGCGGGCGGCCTCGCCGGCCGGCGCCTCGGTCCGGGTTTCTCCAATCCGGGGGTGCTGGGAAAACGCTTCTTCCCAGTCATCCGGTCCGGTGTCCCGCCACTCCCGATCTGCCCGGGCCAGCAGCTCCGGTAGCCCCGCATAGGGACGGCCGGCCACCATCCCCCGGACCCAGCGGGAGGCCCCACAGCAATTCTCCATCAAGCTGCTGGCCTCTTCGTCGCTGATCCGGTTGAAGTCGGCGACCTTCATCCCGGTAGCGGCACCATGCCGAAGACCCGGAGCCGGGCGACCCCGCCGTCCGGATAGATATTGAGCCGCACGTGGGTCGCCGGCCCCGGGGCGCCTTCGAGCTCGAATTCATGGCGCCCGTCGGGTTCCAGCGGAGTCTCCGGTACCAGCGGGTGCCACCGGGTCTTCCTGGCGGTGAGATCCGCTGCGATCGCCCCCGGCGCATCGCACCATTCCAGCATGCAGCTCCCCGGAGCGTTCCCCTTGTACCAGTCGGTATCAATCTCCACCCGGGTGATCGTGCCCCGGGCGGCGAGCCGCACAATAGTCCAGTCGTGCCCGGGGCCCCGGCGGCGCCGGGTTTCCCAGCCGTCGCCCATGTTGACGGCCCGGCCGGGGAGAATCAGGTTCTGCCGTTCGCCGAAGAACATGTCACTGCAGGCCACCACGAATCCGCCGTGCTGCATCGCGGCGAGATCCACCTCGAGCCCGGCGGTGAATATGCCCGGATCGGGCAGCGGGTCGCCGTGCACCCGGAGCCGGGCCACCCCGCCATCCGGAAAGATGTTGAAGCGGAGATGGGTCACCCGGCCCGGGAAGCTCACCGGAAACAGATTCTTGCTGTCGCCGGTGAGCGGAGACCGGGGGACGATCTCGACCCACGGGCTGCCGGCGGCTTCCGCCAGCGCGTGGTAATCGGCATCCTCGTCAGCCTCGGGGAGCTCGCACGCCTCCAGGGAACAGCTCTCGGGAAAATTCCCCCGGAAGAAGCTGGTGTCCACCACCACCCCGTGAATCCGGGCCGGAATACCCAGCCGCACCAGACACCAGTCGTGACCCGGGCTGCGCCGGCGCCGGGTTTCCCAGCCGTCCATCCACTTCCCCCGGTCGGCATAGACCCCCTCGCGCCACTCCGGCGCGGAGGCCTTGAGCAGATCTTCCTTGGGCGCGAAAAACTCGTCGTTGGCGGCGAGCGCGACCCCGCCGAGCCGCTCGGCCGCCACATCGATCAGGTCGGTGAAATCGCTCATTCCTTGCGGTGCTCCAGCAGTCGCCCGGCCGGCGGGCGGTCCGATCCGCCCCGGCGATACACTTCCTCTCCCCGAAGGTACGTTGCTTCCACCACCCCCGCGAGACGACGGCCGTGATAGGGCGTGACGGCGTGTCGGTGCCGCAATCTCGCGGCGTCCACCACGAATTCGTCGTCGGGGAGGAACATCACCAGATCGGCATCCGCCCCCGGCGCGATGGCGCCTTTGCTGCCGCCGAGCCCGGCCACCCGGGCCGGTCCCGCGCACATCCATTCCACCACCCGGTCGAGTCCTATCCCCCGGGCCCGCGCTCCGGTCCACACCGCGGCGAGGCCGAGTTGAAGCGACGCGATCCCGCCCCAGGCCGAGACGAAGCTGCCGGTGTCGCCCGACTTCATCGCGGGGGGACAGGGAGAATGATCCGAGACCACCGCATCCAGCTCTCCTGCATCGAGGGCCTCCCAAAGCAGATCCCGGTTGGCCCGGGACCCGATCGCCGGAGCGCATTTGTATTCCGTCGCCCCGTCGGGGATTTCCTCGGCCGCAAAGGTGAGATAGTGGGGACAGGTCTCGGCCGTGATTCGCACCCCGGCCCGCCGGGCGGCTGAGAGTCCTGGAAGCGACCCGGCGCCAGCGAGGTGCACCACGTGCACCCGAAGGCCGAACTCGGCCGCCAGTCGCGCGAGCAGCCTGATGGCTTCCACCTCGGCCGAGGCCGGACGCGAAGCATGCCAGGTGGCGTAGCGGCGGGGATCGCCGCTCAGGCACGAGGCGGCGCGCACGATCGGCCCGGGAAGCTCGGCGTGCACCATGAGCCGGGCGTTCAGGCCGGCCAGCACCGGCATCGCCTCCCGAAGGTCCCGTTCCGAGACCGAGGCGAATTCCTCCACGCCCGAAGGCACCAGGAAGCACTTGAAGGCATGCACGCCGGCGGTGGAAAGGCCGGAGAGCTGACCGGTGTTTCCCGGCACCACCCCGCCGATGAATCCGACATCCACCACCGCCTGGTCCCGCGCCGCAGCGCGTTTGACCGTGAGGGCCGGCACGCTGGTGGTGGCGGGAATGCTGTTGAGCGGCATGTCGAGCAGGGTGGTGACGCCTCCCGCGGCGGCTGCGCGAGTGGCGGTGGCGAAGCCTTCCCAGTCGGTCCGGCCCGGCTCGTTGATGTGAACATGGGTGTCCACCAGGCCGGGAAGGATCACCGCATGCTCCGCATCGATGACCGGCAGGTCCGGGGTAGCCGTGTCGAACGCCTCGACCGCCTCAATGCGCCCGGCCGACACCCGGATAGAAGCCGGCCGGATCCCCCCGGGTGTCGCCACCCGGCGGCCGCGCACGATGAAATCCGTCATCCGGGAGCCGTGTCGCTCCAGAATCGCCGCAGCAGGTTGGAAGCCACCCGGCGCCGGTATCCGGCGGTGGAACGCAGGTCGTCGAGGGGCTGGATCTCCGATTCCGCGATGGCAGCGGCGTCATCGATACCGGCTCCATCCCCGAGCGCGCGCTCGGTCCGGGAAAGCCGGATCACCGTCGGAGCAACGCTCCCGAGGGCGATTCTCGGAGCGGCGCCACGCACCGCGGCCATCACGACCTTGGAGATCGCCTGGGCGGCGCGGGTGCCGACCTTGCGAAACCACTGGGCGCCCTCGACCGGCCCGACCTCGACCGCCGTGATCAGCTCGTCCGGACGGCGCAGGCTCTCTCGGTATCCGGTATAGAATCCGGCGAACGGAACCCGCCGCTCTTCCGAGGCACTGCGGAGCACGACCGTCGCGTCGGCCGCAGCCAGCACCGGAAGGGTGTCGCCCGCGGGCGACGCGTTGACGATGTTGCCGCCCAGGGTTCCCCGATTCTGAATCTGCATTCCCCCCACCTCGCGGGCGGCCTGGGCCAGCATCGGAAGCCGGCGCTGCACCTGGCGGGAGCGGATCAACGCGGTGTAGGTCGCCAGCGCGCCGATCGAGAGGGTGTCGCCCCGCATCGCAATCCGCCGGAGCGGAGCCAGGCTCCAGAGATTGACGAACCGGCGGGTTTCCAGGGTGCCGAAGTTGAGTCCGACGTAGAGATCGGTTGCTCCCGCCAGGGGCACTACACCTTCCTCGTCTCGGAGCATGCGGAGCGCCTCGGCGAGGGTGCGGGGCTCGAGGAGCTCGAGCGAGGAGATTGCGGTTCTCACGGCTTCCGGATCGCCCGGTAGATCGCCTCGTATCCGGTGCAGCGGCAGAGGTTCCCCGCCAGCGCCGTCCGGATCCGCGGCAGCGAGGGCCGGGGTCCCAGGGTCACGGCGGTCATGATCATGCCGGGGGTGCAGATGCCGCACTGGGCGCCCACTTCGTCCATGAACGCCCGCGCCAGCGGATGGTCGTCGCCCAGGCCTTCGATCGTGGTGATGCTGGCTCCCCTGACCTGGGCCATGGGGACCAGGCAGCTGCAGACCGCGGCCCCGTCCACCAGGACGGTGCAGGCGCCGCATTCCCCTTCGCCACAGCCTTCCTTGGTTCCGGTGAGGCCGCACTCCTGCCGGAGCACGTCGAGGAGCCGCGCGGCCGGGTGACAGGCCAGGTCCCGGGGAGCGCCATTCAGGGTGATCCGCACGCCGCCTCCATGATCGCTTCCGGAAGGGCGGGGATGCTGCGCAGATCGAGGCCGAGGTGGCGCAGGGCGTTCACCAGCGCCGGCGCGGGGCCGTCCATCGGGAGCTCGCCCAGCCCTTTGGCTCCCGAGGGACCGCCCGGGTAGGGATTCTCGAGCAGCACGACGTCCACCGCGGGCATGTCGAGCGTAGTGGGGATGAGGTAGTTGGTGAGCTGGGCGTTGGCCATGACCCCGTCCCGCATGGTCACCTGCTCCAGCAGGGCGTACCCCACTCCCTGCGCGGTGCCGCCCTCGATCTGGCCGATGCTGAGGGCGGGATGGATCGCCTTGCCCACGTCCGCCACCACGGTGAGCCGCCGGGGCCGCACCTCCCAGGTGTCGCGGTCGAGCTCGACCTCGGCCACGTCGCAGCCCCAGCCGTAGGTGGCATAGGCGTCTCCCCGGTAGGCTACTTCGTCCCAGCGGATCCAGCCCGGTTGCTCGTACTCCCCGGTCACCCGCACCGGGCCGTGGCGGCGGAAGTATTCCTCCGGGGGAAGGTTGCCGAGCCGTTCCCGGAGCTCGCGCGCCGCGCGCTCCAGGATGCCCCCGACCACCATGCAGGTGCGGGAGGCGACGGTGGGGCCGCTGTCCGGCACCACCCCGGTGTCGGGCTGGGCCACCTCCACCTGCTCGTAGGGGATGCCCAGGGCATCGGCGACGATCTGGGCGTGCATCGTGCGGGTGCCCTGCCCGATCTCGGTGCTCGAGGCGAGAATCCGGACCCCGGTGGCGGTCAGCTCCACCGCGGCGCGCGACCCCAGCTTGAGCTCCCCGCTTCCGGTGAACCCGGAGCCGTGGTAGTAGAGCGACAGCCCGATGCCCCGGCCGGTCCCGGCGAAGGCCTTCCGCTTGCGGCGGTATCCCGATTTCCGGAGCGCGGTCCGGAGCACTTGGCGCGCGCTGCAGTCCTGACCCAGCACCTGGCCGGTCGCGGTGCTGTCGCCGGGGCGGAGCGCGTTGCGATCCCGGAGCCGGGCCGGGTCCAGGTCCAGCGCTTCCGCGATCCGGTCCATATGGACTTCGACCGCAAACTCGGTCTGGGGCGCGCCGAACCCGCGGAAGGCGCCGTTGGGCGGGGTGTTGGTAAACATCGCCCGGGCGGAGATGCGCGTGTTAGGGCAGCGGTAGGGACCGGCGGCGTGAATGGCCCCCCGGGAGAGCACCACCGGAGACAGGGTGGCGTAGGCGCCGGCGTCGAGGATGACCTCGATCTCCATGGCCAGGAGCCGGCCGTCCCGGTCCACCGCGGTGCGGTGCCGCACGATCGCCGGGTGCCGTTTGGTGGTGGCCGCCATGTCCTCCACCCGGTCGTAGACGATCTTGACCGGGCGCCGCGCCTTGAGGGCCAGCAGCGCGGCGTGTCCCGCCAGCATCGAGGGGTACTCCTCCTTCCCCCCGAACCCGCCGCCGGTTTCGGTCTGCACCACCCGCACCTGGGTGACCGCGTCCCCCAGCAGCGTCACCAGCGCCTTGTGCACGTAGTAGGGACACTGGATCGAGCCGTGGACCGCGATCCCGCCGTCTTCCGGCACCGCGATCACCCCATTGGGCTCGATGTAGACGTGCTCCTGATGGCCGGTCCGGTAGGTGCCTTCGACCACCAGATGGGCTTTGGAGAATCCCGCCTCCACGCTGCCCTTCTCGATCAGGATGTCCTTGAAGCTCCGGGGAGATTGCTCCGGATCGAAGAGCGGCGTCCCCGGGAGGTAGTCGATGTGCACCGCGGCGCCGAGCAGGGCTTCGCGGCTCTCGTGGGCGAGCAGGAGCACCGGCTCGGCCTGGTGACGCACCTCGCGCTCCACCAGGCAGGGCTGGTCCTCGGTCAGCAGGGCGACGACGTTGCGGCCGGGAATGTCCCGCCAGTCCACCACGGTGAACCCGCCGGGATCGAAGTCCCGGCGAATGCCCGAGATGGTGCCGCAGGCAATGGTGCTCCGGATCGTCCGCCCGTGGAGCATCCCCGGAAAGGTCAGGTCGTCGGCATACCGCGCCGCGCCGGTGGCTTTGCCGAGGCCGTCCTTCCTGGACACGCTTCGGCCCACGGCGGGGGAGTGGGAGTTGGGAGTTGGGGACTCGGGAACTGCCATCAGTCCCCAACCCCCGGCTCCCAGCTCCCCACCCCCACCCCGCTCACTTGCCCTCTCCTACCGGCACCGCCGGCTTCGGCCCACCCCATTTGTTGTACCAGCTCATCATGTAGAGCTGGGTGCGCATCCAGTTGGAGGGTTTCGAGCTGGTGCCGTGCCACTCGTTCTCGAAGCGGAGCAGCACCGCCGGGATCCCGCGCATCTTGAGCGCCGAGTAGTACTCCTCGGTCTGGGGCATCGGGGTGCGCTGGTCGAGCACCCCGGTCATCAGCATGGTGGGGGTCTTCACGTTGCCCACGTACATGAGGCTGGACTGCTTGAGCCAGGCCGCCGGATCCTCCCAGAACGGCTTCTCGAAAAAGTTGTAGGTGAACAGCGGGATGTCGGTCTGGCCCGCGAAGCTGAGCCAGTCGATCACCGGGCAGCGGACCGCCGCGGCGGCAAAGCGGTCGGTGTGGCCGATTACCCAGCTGGAGAGGACGCCGCCCCCGGAGCACCCCCCCACGAACATCCGCTTGTCGTCGATGTAGCCCCGGCCGATGGCGGTATCCACTCCCGCCATGAGATCGTCGTAGTCCACGCTGGGATAAGCTCGGAAGATGGCGTTGCCGAAGCTGCTCCCATAGCCGGTACTGCCCCGCGGGTTGGTGTACAGCACCACGAAGCCGTTGGCCGCGAAATTCTGGAAGGAGTAGTTGAAGCCCACGTTGTACATCCCGTGGGGACCGCCGTGAATCTCCAGAATCAGGGGGTACTTCTTCGCCGGGTCGAAGGAGGGCGGCTTGACCAGCCAGCCCTGCACCCGGGCGCCGCCGGTGCTGGTGTACCAGATTTCCTCGACTTCGCCCAGCCGGGTGCCGGTCAGCAGGTCGGCGTTAACCTCGGTGAGCTGGCTGATCACGGTCGGCTTCTTGAGATCGATGCGCACCACGTCGGGCGGTAGCGACGGATTGGTCCGGACCGCGAACGCGATCCCGCTCCGGGAAACCGAGGGTGCCCCCAGCATGTGGGTTCCGCTGGTGATCTGGCGCGGGGCGGCGCCCAGGGCGGCATACCAGAGGTTGCTGGTGCCGCGGTCCTGGGTCACGAAATACAGCCCCTTGCCGTCGGGGGCCCAGACCACGCCGCCGGGATCCCGGTCGAGTCCCGGGGAGCGAAGTGTCATGCCCGAGCCGTCGGGCGCGATGGTGTAGAGATCGTTGCTGTGATAGCTGAACACCCCGGCCGGCTGACCGGTAAACGCGATCAGCTTGCCGTCGGGGGAAATTTCCGGATCGGACCAGCTCCCGTCCTGGGTGGTGAGCCGCCGCTTCTCGCCGCTGGCCAGGTCCACCGCGTACAGGTTGGAGCGCCGGTAGAGGCGCTCGGCGTCGGAGGCGTCGTTGCCGTCGACGATGATGGTCCGGCCGTCGGGAAGCCAGGCAAATCCGACCCCGCCGGGAAGTCCGCTCCCGCGGGCGCCCACGTTCCACTCCCCCTTCGTAATCTGCCGGGGCGTCCCGCCGGTGGCCGGCACCACGAACAGGTGGGTGTACCCGTTCTCGAGATACCCGGTCCGGTCGGCCCGGTAGTGGAGGGTCTCCACGATCTTGGGAGCCTTGGTCCACTGCGCGCCCGAGGGCGCCGGGGGCATGTCGATTTTCCAGGCCGCCTCGCTGGGCACGAACATGGTGAAGCCGATCCACTTGCCGTCGGGCGACCAGCTCGGGTTCGCGGGCGGCTTGAGCCCCCGGGTCACCTGGGTCACGGCGCCCTCCGCATCCATGTATCGGATGTGAAGCTGATTCCCGCCCGGCTCCCCCTCCATGAGAAAGGCGATCCGGCTGCCATCGGGCGACCAGACCGGACTCCCCCCCTTGCTCAGAAACCGGAGCTTGCCGCCGTCCGCATTCATGATCCAGAGGGTGGACTCGAAGCTGTCCTTCATCTTGTCCACCGATCGCCGGGTGAAGATCACCTGGGATCCGTCGGGCGAGACCCGGGGGTCGAGCACGGTCTCGTAGTCGAGATACCGCCCCACGGTCAGCAGGGTATCGGATGGCCGCTCCTGGGCCCGGAGGGGCAGAACACCCGGGAGCAAGACCGCGAGGATCAGGGCGAGGCGTTTCATGAGAGAATCTCCGCGAGGGCGTAAAGCTACGCCGGATTATGGGCGGTAGGACGGTAAGACGGTAGGACGGAAGGACAACACCGCGGATCGAGCACTCTGGGGGCCTTCACCGCAGGTCCCGTTGACCGTTGACCGTTGACCGTTGACGCTTTTCGATCTCCAGCTGAACCCTGGCTTGAATCATCTCGATCCCGATCCGGTTGAATCCCCCCTCCGGGATGATGATGTCGGCGTACCGCTTGGACGGCTCCACGAACTCGAGGTGCATCGGGCGGACCGTGGCCAGGTATTGCCGGATCACCTCGTCCATGCTGCGGCCCCGCTCGGCGGTGTCGCGCTGGAGCCGGCGGATGAACCGGACGTCTTCCGATACGTCGACGTAGATCTTGATGTCGAAGAGCGGCCGGAGCCGGGCATCGGCGAACAGCAGGATCCCGTCCACCAGGATGACGTGCTTCGGCTCCGCCCGCTGGGTGGCGGCGGCGCGGGTGTGGGCGGCGTAGTCGTAGGTGGGCTTGTCGACCGCCTCCCCGGCCTGGAGCTGGGTCAGGTGCCGGACCAGCAGCTCGGTGTCGAACGCGTCAGGGTGATCGTAGTTGACCCGCTTGCGCTGGTCCAGCGGCAGGTGGGACAGGTCGCGGTAATAGGCATCCTGGTCGATGAAGGCGGCGTCCACCCCGGGCAGATCGTAGATGGCCCGGGTGACGGTGGTCTTCCCCGACCCCGAGCCGCCTACGACCCCGATGATGAGCGGACGCCGGTCCACGGGGTCATTCCGTGTCGCCGGTCGTCTCCCGCTTGTGCTCGCTCGCCACTTTCGCGGCGACTTCGGGCGGTGTTTCGGCATAACCGTGAAAGCGCTCCCGGTGAGTGCCGCGGCCGTGGGTGATGGAATGGAGCGCCGTGGAATAGCGGTAGAGCTCGGCCCGGGGCACCAGGGCGTTGATCTTGGTCAGCCGGCCGTCCTGCTCGGTGGAGAGGATCTGACCCCGGCGAGGCGAGAGGTCGCCCAGCACGTCGCCCAGCAGATCGGACGGCGCCCAGATCTCCACCGCCATGATCGGCTCGAGCAGCACCGGCCTGGCCTTGGCGCTCACCGTCCGGAAGGCCAGAATGCCGGCCATCCGGAAGGCCATTTCGCTGGAGTCCACGTCATGGTAGGAACCGAAGAAACATTCGGCCCGAAAATCCACCACCGGGTATCCGGCAATCGGCCCTCGCTGGGCCGCTTCCTGGATGCCCTTGTCTACCGCCGGGATGAACTTGTTGGGGATCACCCCGCCGACGATGCTGTCCACGAACTCATAGCCGCTGCCCCGGGCCAGCGGCGAGATCCGCACGTGGGCGTCGCCGTACTGCCCCCGTCCTCCGCTCTGTTTCTTGTGCTTGCCCTGCCCCTCCGCAACGCCGCGGAACGTCTCCCGGTAGGCCACCCGGGGCCGGGTGAGCTCGGCGTGTACGCCGTACTTGCGGGCCAGCCGGCCCAGCAGAATCTCCAGATGACGCTCACCCATGCCGTGGATCAGGGTCTGACCCAGCTCCGAGTTGTACTCGAAGTGGAAGGTGGGGTCTTCCTCGTGGAGCTTGTGCAGCCCCGCCGCCAGCTTGTCCTCTTCCCCCCGCTGCTTGACCATCACGGCCGAGGTCGCCTCGCCTTCGGGGAATTCCAGCGGAGGCAACCGGACCGGACGCTCCCGACGAGAGAAGGTGTCGCCGGTGTGGGTGTCCTTGAGCTTGGCCACCGACCCGATGTCGCCCGGACTCAGCTCGGCCACTTCCTGCCGCTCTCGTCCCTGCTGGACCGACAGGTGGTTCAGCTTCTCGGCGACGCTGTGCTCCGCGTTCCACACCTCGTCGCCGTTCTTGATCCGGCCGCTGTAGATCCTGAAGATGGACACGTCACCCACGTGGGGCTCGGAAACGGTCTTGAAGACCCGCCCCACCAGAGGAGCCTCCATGGGCGGAGGAACCTCGGCCGGCGACGGGAAGAGCTCGACCATTTCGGTCAGAAGGGCCCGGACCCCGTGCTGGAGCTCGCCGCTGCCGCAGAAGAGCGGCACGATCTCCCCGGCCAGCATCGCCTTCTTCATCGCCGGGACCACCTGCTCGCGGGGGATGCTCTCCCCGGAGAGGTACTTCTCCAGCAGGTCGTCGTCGGTGGCGGCCACCGCTTCGGTGAGCTGTTCCTCGTATCGGGCAAACGCGTCCTGGTATTCGGGGGGGACCGGCACCTCCTCGTATTCGCCCGCCTTGGACCCCGCCTTGAACAGCTGGCAGGTCTGGGTCAGCAGGTTGATGATGCCCCGGAACTGGGGTCCATCACCGACCGGAATCTCGACAGGCAGCACCTTGGGGGTCAGGTGTTCCCGGACGTCGTTGAAGACCCGCTCGAAGTTGGCGTGTTCCTTGTCCATCCCCGAGACGAAGAGGATGCGAGGCAAGTGATAGTGATCACAGGCGTTCCAGCACTTCTCGGTGCCGACCTCGACCCCGCTGACCCCGGACAGGACGACCACCGCGGCGTCGGCCACGGACAGGCCGCAGACCACCTCACCGAAGAAGTCCAGATAGCCCGGGGTGTCCAGCAGATTGACCTTCACGTTCATCCACTCGGCGATGCCGACACCGAGGGAAATGGAGTGCTTTCGTTCGATTTCGTCGGGGGAGGTGTCGGTGAGAGTGGTTCCGTCCTTGATGGAGCCGTGACGGCGGCTCGAGCCGGACACAAAGGCGAGGGCATCCACCAGCGTGGTCTTGCCGCTCGCCCCGTGGCCGACCACGGCCACGTTTCGAATCGCGTCAGGGCCGTAGATCTTCACGGCCGCCTCCTTTGGTCTCGGGATTTCCGATTCTGCCTCCCCCCGGAGCCTTTGTCAAATACTGGGAATGGGGGTCGGGAGATGGGGTTTGGGGACCCCCAACCTCCATCCTCCCACCTCCCAACCCCTTCACTGGCCGAACCGGGCGTTTCTTTGTCAAATACTGGGAATGGGGGTCGGGAGATGGGGTTTGGGGACCCCCAACCTCCATCCTCCCACCTCCCAACCCCTTCACTGGCCGAACCGGGCGTTTCTTTGTCAAA